>CAZKFU010000063.1:0-6927 GCA_964552165.1 uncultured Acidimicrobiaceae bacterium | reverse complement strand
CACCCAGTTGTAGGTGCTGGGCTCGCTTACGGTTGGTGTTTCCTACCAGCCGGGTCTGCCTCTCTAAAAACCTACTCGGGGGCGCGGCGGTGGGTGAGATTGGTACTTCCTTCATGAGAGTGCCTCTGCGAATCGCGAAAAGGCAGAAGAGGCTTGAACGAGGATGGGGTCCGAGTGACCGAAAGTAGCTTTTTCGAACTCAAGCTCGGCCAGGTGACGCAAGCTGGCGTCGATCAGGGGCGTCGAACGGTTGAAATAGCCACGGACCACTTCTCCGTTCTTGGTCGCTCTGGCGGCGTCACCGACGAAAAGGACACCCCCGTCACGATCTAGATGGTACGACGTGTGTCCTGGGGTATGGCCAGGAGTGTCTACGGCCCGAAGGTCGCCTGGGAGTTGATCTCCGCTCGCCTCTGAGACGAAGTCATCGACGACTGCCGGGGGCGGGGGAGGGGCCGCTGCAATCAGCCACGCGAGCGGCTTGACATAGAAGGGAGTTGGTGAGACAGGGGGCTTCTCGGCACCTCGGATCACCTGGGCGTCCGCCTCTGCTACATAGAGGAGGGCATTGGAGTCCGCCTTGATCGCAGCCGCCCCTCCCCAGTGGTCAGCGTGGGAGTGAGTAATCAGGATTGCCCTCACTTCATCAAAGGAACGGCCAATCTGCTCGAGGCCCCGTGTCACCAGCCCGACCTCCTTGGGCAGCAACGTATCTACTAGGGTCACTCCCTCGTCACCGTCGATAATGAACGAGTTCACGAATCGTCCGCCGACCTGGTAGACGCCGGTTGCAATAAGTTCAACGGCCACGAGGTACTTGCTCCCAAGAGCGGACAGGAACCCCGACTCTACTCAAACGAACCCTTCGAGCGGCTGACGCCTCTATATCCGGCACTAGCGCTAGCTGAAGATTTGAGGACGTCCAGACCAATTCACGCCACGGCGAGCTCGCCGGCTAACAGCAGTCCGGTTCCCCGGTCGCCATCAGGCTGCCCTCACCTTGGGTAGGAACCGGCCGGTACGGGATGCATAGGCGCGGTAGTCGTCGCCCAGGCCCTCGGGGGAGCTGAGCAGCTTCTCCTCGGCGGCCGCCCACCAAAGATGGGCGACGATGGAGACCGCGGCCACGACCAGCAGCAGGTAGCTCCGGTAGACGAGAGTGGTGCCTACTGCGATTGCGATCAGCGCGGTGTAGATGGGGTGGCGGACGTATCGGTAGGGCCCGTCGCTCACCAGCTGGTGGTCCACCGTCACCCCGCTGAGGGCCCCGTACCCGCCTATGGCTCGCGCGGCCCATAACCCCACGGCAATCCCCAGACCCCAAAGACCGAGGCCAGTTGCCTGTAGAGCCAGATCGATGTCGGTTGACCAGTTCAACCACCCCTCGTAAGCCCAGCCGGGCCCGATCACAGCCAGGACTGGATAAACAAGTGGAAGGATCTGTACCAGGTCGCCGCCTCGGCCGATGAGGGGAAGGGGGTTCACCCGGGCCCGAAGCTCAAGATCGTATCCGGGACGTTCCCATCGAGACCACAACACCCACGCCGCCGCATGGGTTGCCGCCATGAAGGCCGCCAACAGTTGAATCCATGCCCTTGCCACGTCATACCCGCCTTAGGACGGGTTAGACCATACGCCATGAGATATTGGAGCCGAATCCTGTGACGACTGGTGCGAGGCACACATATCACACGTCAAACCCCCAGGTCTCTGAGAACCCAACACCGCATACCTGGCACCAGGCGCTCCTTGCCGACGGGATGACGTGCCGGGTCTCTCATGCGACGGCGAGCTCGAAGGCACGCGCGAGGCCGGTTACCTGTTCGACGCGGCGCTTCGGTGCATCATCTGACCGCCGCCGCCAGCGCGCTTCTGACGAGGCAGCGCACATTGTGCCGTTATTGGCGGTCGGTGACCCTCGATCCCAGCAGCCACGAGGTGACGGCACCTGCGAGTACCGCCACAGCAAGCGGTATAACGATGTCGAATTGGTTGGCGAGACCCCAGTCCGAAAGCGAGAAGGCAGGGTTTCCCATCACCGTGGTGCATCGTTCCCAACTCGACATCCCATCCACATCCGCGCACCCCGTGGGGAAGAGGAACATGTATGCGCTGACAAAAGCAACAACTCCGACGGTCGCCGATATCAGCCGCCGAGGACGACGATCCACGACCTGAATTCTATCCGGTGGCCCCTTGGTTCTACTCGGACCGGGGGCGGTCCAATCACCTAGGCGATGCCCGTTGCCGCCCATGCCCGCGCCATCTGGACGAATGGTGCTTCGGGGAGCCTTTCCCTGATTGACTGGCGCAGCCGTTCTTGCCTGCTGTGATCGAGCGAAGCGGTATAGCTGCCTGCCGGCCCCACGCCGAGTGTGAATGGCTCCCACCAATCGTCAAAAGTGAGGTGCTCTACTGACACCGTGAGGCTGGTTTCCTCGATCTGATCAAGACCGGCGGCATGAAACAACTCCCCCAGGTGGCCCTCCCGGACGCCGGGAAAGTCCAATTCGTCTCCCACCGCGGGGTCGAGTTGGCGTGCTGCCTCCCAGAACGGGCCGAGCGGTCCCCGTCCACCGGCGTGATCCCATACGCACGCCGCCACCACTCCTTGTTGCCGCGTCACCCGCCGCATCTCACCAAGCCCCGCCACCGGGTCCTCCATGAAGTGAACGACTAGCTGCGCCAAGGTGGAGTCGAACTCTCGGTCTGCGAACGGCAGCCTCTCGGCGGAGGCAACTTGAACATCAACCCCCGGAAAGCGCTCTCGGACCGTGACGACGAAAGGCTCCGAGGGGTCGACTGCCGACACCGCCTCGTGTCCCAGCCGCATGACAAGCTCTCCGGTGAGGGCCCCGGTTCCACATCCGACATCGAGCGCTCGCTGTCCGGCGTTCACCTCAGCGAGGTCGGCGAGCTGCGGGGCGAGGAGCACCGAATACCTCCCCATGAACCGGTCATAAGAGGCGGCGACTGTGAAGCTCACCGGAGCAATCTAAGCCCTGGCCGCCCCAGTCGGTGACGAATCGTGAGGTCATCGGGTGGGCTAGAGCTGGATTCGACATCTTGGGTACACTCAGGGCAGTCCTCGTAAGCCCGCACCAGCGGCGCGCCGGGGTCGCCGCTCCGCATCGAGGTGATTGCGCGTGGCTCGATTCCTGGCCGTTGCCCACCAGACATCAGAAGCGGACGAGTTTGTGGAAGGGGTCCGGGCGGCCGCGGCCCGGAACCCTGAAGCCGAGTTCGTGCTCCTGGTACCGGCCACCCCGGTTAGTCATCTCGGCGCCTGGACCGAAGGTGAGTCACATGCGGTGGCGTCGTCGAAGGCTGCCGCCGCCCGCATGCGTTTGGAGAGCCTCGGAGTGAACATCGTCGATGCTCGAGTCGGGGATGGCGACCCCTACGTTGCCATCCTCTCCGCCCTCTCAGACGAGGATTTCGACGAGATCCTCGTCTCCACATTCGCTCCAGGAATCTCCCGATGGCTCAAGGCCGACCTCATCAGTCGCCTTCGGGACTCCATCGACCTGCCCCTCACCCACGTAATTGCCCATTGAGGGTCGAGTCGACGTCTCGCTTGCCACGTCGGTAATCTGACCTCGTGCCCGGTTTGGCTGATCCAGACACCGTGACCACCCTCGGTCGGCTCTTTGGTGCGGCCGCGAACGCCCACCATGAAGCGACCGGGGGCTCGAATCCGGCGTGGCCACAGTGGTACGCCGAGTTTCTCGACGGGAGGATCGACGATGTTCTCGGTTTCAGCCCGGGTGCCGACAAGATCGCCGAGTGGCTGACCTGGGCCGACGAGAGGTATCGAGCCGATGCTCCAGACAGCCCTTGGCCCTACTACTACGCCGAGCTGATCCTCGACTCCCTGGAAGACGAGCGGTAAGACCCGCACGTTCTCGCCGTCATCGACTCCAGATATGATGTCGCCCCTCGTCGACCCCGGGTGCGGCATCGATCACATCACTCCACTCGAGCATGGCTGACTTCGAAATGATCGTCATCGGGTCTGGGCCGGCCGGCGAGAAGGCGGCGGCACAGGCGGCGTACTTCGGGCACCGGGTCGCCATCGTGGAGCGGGAATCCGCCCCCGGGGGCGTGCCCGTGCATTTGGGCGGCATTCCCTCCAAGACGTTGCGGGAGGCGGCCAGCTACCTCACCGGCTTCCGTCTGCGCGACATCTATGGGCTGGGGCTGGGGCTTACCCCAGACATGTTGCTGGAGCGTCTTCGGGCGAGGGAGGCCGAGGTCGAGGCGACGATGACCGAGGCGGTGATGCGCAACATCGAGCGTCATCGAATCGAGTTGGTCCACGGCGAGGCGACCCTGGGTCCGGGTCAAACGGTCGTCGTCAATCAGCCGGACGGTGCCACCCGCAGCCTCACCACCGACGTCATCCTCATCGCCACGGGATCGAGTCCGCTGCGGCCAAAGGTGATTCCCTTCGACGACCCCGACGTCCACGACTCGAACACGATCCTGGCCATTGACCGCATCCCCCACAGCCTGGTCGTCATCGGCGGCGGGCCGGTGGGGTCGGAGTACGCCTCGATCTTCACTGCCCTCGGTGCCAAGGTGACCCTGGTGGACGCCGCCGATCGCCTCATCCCCTTCCTCGATCCCGAGATCTCCTCATTGCTCCACGAGGCTTTCACCGAAGTCGGCATGGATGTCCACCTCGGATCACCCGGTGCCACCGTCGAGCGCCGGGAGGGGATTCTCCACGTTGAGCTCGGCGATGGCTCCGCCGTAACCCCCGAGATGGTGTTATTCGCCGCAGGACGGGTCGGCAACACCCAGGGGCTCGGTCTCGAGGAGGCCGGGGTGGAGGTTGACGACCGGGGTCGCATCGTCGTGGACGAGCACTTCCAGACGACCGCGCCTCGCATCTACGCCGCCGGAGACGTCATCGGGCCCCCAGCCCTTGCCTCCGTCAGCGTCGAGCAGGGCCGCGTGGCCGCCTGTCACGCCTTCGACATTCCTTTCAAGGAGGCCGTCGACCCAATGCCGCCCTACGGCATCTACTCGATCCCCGAGATCGGCATGATCGGGCTGACCGAGCCCGACGCTCAGGCGGCAGGCATCGATTACGCGGTGGGTAGGGCTCGCTTCGCCGACAACCCGAAGAGCCGGATAACCGGCACGACCACCGGTCTCGTCAAGTTCATTGTCGCCCAGGAGGACCGTCGTCTTCTCGGCGTCCACATACTCGGCGACGAAGCGGCGGAGCTGATACACCAAGCTCAATCGGTGATGCACGCCGGGCAGCCGTTCGACATCTTCATCGACTTCACCTACAACATCCCCACGCGCTCAGAGGCCTACAAGTACGCCGCTTACGACACACTCCAGGAGCTGGCTCGGGTGGGCAATTGACTCCCCTTCGGCTCCTGATCGCCTGGTGCGGGCTCGGGGACTGCTGACTCCCAGTCGTCGCAGTATTCGACCCCTCCCGGATGCCAACCACCACGACCGTCCGGTCGATACCAGATGATGGCGACGGCCTCACCGTTGCGGACCAGCCTCATCCGCCCCGAGACGTCCTGGTAGCCGGCCGCCTCCACCACATCCCCTTGGCGGATGATTCCCTGCTCCCCGAGCTCTCGGGGTAGATCCCGTTCTGCGAGGTCGATCAGGTCACCTCTTTCGCCCTCGGGCATCGGCACGTCGGTCAGATCCCAGAGATAGTCACCATGCGAATGAACGGGGTGCTCGCAGGCGAGGGTGTCGTCGGTCCAAAACCCGTCCAGATCCACTACCTCGAGGACCACCCACTCGTCATCTCCAGGATACGGCCAGTCCAACCCGCCCTCCCCATCGACATCCTCGGCTGTCTCCGGCTCTATCGGACCGACACAGGCCACTCTTACTTCGCCCGGAGGCACCGTCCTGATCATGGCGGTGGCGCCAGCCGGGACGAGCTCGCTGCCATGTTGATCGAGCAGAAGCATCCGCTCCCCTTCCGTCATGTTCTCAACACGTAAATGGACGCCATCGGCCCATGTTCGGACTTCAGCAGGCTCGACCCGAGCCCCCTCCTGCTCACAGACAACAACGGCAACATCGGCTCCTCCCGGATCACCACATCCGGCTACCAGAAGGAGCGGGGCCAGACCCAGGAGGCAACGTGGGACTCTCACGGCTCTTGGACGCCTCGGATGCTCTCCGGGTTCCAAAGGAGACTCGGAGCTCGGCGATCCCGGCCAAGACCGGGCCGGTGGGTGGGATCGTTCCGAATCTAGGATGGTGCTGTGGGCGTCACCGTGCGGATTCCTGAGCTCCGAGCCCTGATCGTTGCCCGGCTCAACCAGCATTTCCGGGTCGAAGACTCTCAGATGATGGCCGATGCCGTCCTCTTCGGGGAGCTGAGTGGTCGTCCTTCCCATGGCATTCTTCGAATCCTGCCCGGCAGCTACGGCCCCACTGATGAGGAGCCGGGTGCGGCACCGACCATCGAGAGAATCGGCAGCGGCGCGGCTCGAATCGAGGGTCGACCCGGACTGCTGGTGGCTTCCCTCGGAACGAAACTGGCGAAGGAGTTGGCTTCCCAGCATGGGCTGGCGGTGGTCGCCACCAGAGGCAGCAGGTCGACGTCAGGGAGCCTGACCTATTACGTGGAGCAACTCACCAACGCCGGCTTGATCGCGTTCGTCTGCGCCAACACCCTCTCCATAGTCACACCCGAAGGAGGCAAAGAGCGGATCCTTGGCACCAATCCGCTGGCCATCGGCATCCCAGCTCAGGGGTATCCGTTCATCGTCGACATGGCGACGTCCGCAATCACAGGGGGCGACGTGGTGACTGCCGCTTCGACGGGTTCGACCCTCCCTCCCGGGGTGGCCGTCGACCCAGGCGGCGATGCCACCACCGATCCTCATGGGGTTCTGGACGGTGGCGCACTGCTTCCTTTCGGAGGGCACA
>CAZKFU010000062.1:0-6985 GCA_964552165.1 uncultured Acidimicrobiaceae bacterium | reverse complement strand
ACCGCGCTACCCGCCGCCCGCAGCAGGAAGGCCGCCCCCAAACACAACACCGCCACCACCCACAAGATCGTCATCGCCGCTTCCGCCCCACCTTCTCGAGGAGCTCGGTCTCGCGCGACTCCATCACCTCCGCCTCGCCGTCGGCGCCATGGTCATAACCGAGCAGGTGGAGGATCCCGTGGGTCACCATGAGCGCCATCTCGTCCTCGGCGGACACCCCGAGCATCTCGGCCTGGGCGGTGACGTGAGACGGGGCAATGAACACATCGCCAAGCAGCAGCGGCGGGTCACCCGCATCCGACGTAGGCGGCCGCCCCGGAATCAACTCCTCGATGGGAAATGCCAGAACATCGGTGACACCCTCGCGCCCCAGGAACCGGGCATTTCGGTGGGCCATCTCCTCGTCGTCGATGAGGATCACGTTGACCTCGGTGCCGGCGGGATATCCCTCCTCCGAGATCACCAACTGCGCCAGATTGCTGAGGGCGTCGACATCGACGTCGAGTGACTGCTCGTTGGCCAGGAAGACGCTCATCGGCGGCACACCGCCTCAGAGCCGCTGGTACTAGGAGGTTCGTCCATTCAGGCGCCGGGAAAGTTGGGGTACTGGATTCGCTGATGGTAATGACCGACCAGCGAGTCGAGGAAAGCCTCACGGATTCTGGTCAACTGCTCGAGGGTGACCGGGGACTCGGAGAGCTGTTTGTCGTTGACCTTCTCGTCGACCACCCGGTCGACTACCTTCTCGATGGCCTGCGGTGTGGGCTCTTCCGTCTGGAAGACGGCCCGACATGCCGCCTCCAATGAGTCGGCGAGCATGACTATCGCCGTTTCGGTGCTGCGTGGCTTGTGGCCGATGTGGCGGAACCCGGCGGGATCGACCGGCTCGGCGCTGCGCTGCTGCGCCTTCTCATAGAAGAACCGCATTATCCCGTCGCCGTGGTGCGACACGATGCCCTCGGCGACGTCGGACGGGATCTTGTACTTGGCCGCCAAGGCGAGGCCATCGGTGACGTGTGCCCTGATGATCTCGGCTGAGTCTGCTGGGTCGAGCTCATCGTGAGGATTGGTGATCCCGAACTGGTTCTCGATGAAGAACATCGGGTTCTCTGTCTTGCCGAGGTCGTGGTAATACGCCATCGCCCTGGCGAGAAGGGGATCGGCCCCTATCGCCCTGGCCGCGGCGTCGGCCAGTGTGCCAACCATCAACGAATGATTGAACGTCCCGAATGCCTTCTCCTGGAGCAGTTGAAGCCCCTCGTGGTTGCGGTCGGTCAAGTCGAGCAGCCTGAGAGTGGTAGTGATGTCGAACGCCGACTCGAAGAACTGGAGGGCAGCCATGCCCACCAGCGACGCCACCAGGGAGGCCCCGAACGCCCAAACCACCGCAGTCGAGGCCGCGTCGAGCGCCGAGACGGTGGAGGTGGCATGGAAGAACGAGGCGGTCGCCGCCCCGGCCACCGCCGCCGCGGCCGAGGAGTAGACGACGGCGTTGCGGAATGCCCTTCGCGTCGACACCGAGGAGACGAATCCGATCGGCGCCATGGTGGCGAGGGTGGCGTACACCGCGACACCTGCGTCTCGGGTGCCCAGGGCGGCGACGACACCAACGGCGAGCGCCATGAGAACGCCGATTCGGGAGTCGAAGAGGACGGCAGTGATGAATCCGAATGCGACTGCGGGGAGCACATACCAACCGGTACTCGGCTGCACCACGGTGGTGACCCGTACTGCCACCGCGGCAAGGACGATGAGAATCCCCATCAGAGCGACCATGCGCGGCCTTCCCCAGAACTCGGGGCGGAATCTGGCGAGATAGAAGCCAAGGGTCCCCACGAGCACCGCCAGGACTGCAAGGAGGCCACCCTGTTGATTGACGGCCCCGATCAACCCACTGGTGTCGAGTATCGCGTCGACCTGGAGCTGAGTGAGGTCATCGCCTTCGTTGGCGATGACCTGGCCCGCGGTGAACCTCTCCGAGACCGGGACAACGGCGTTGGCGGCTTCAATCCGAGCATTCTCGGTGGCTTCCTCATTGACCCGGTAGTTCTCCCGGAGATAAGTGGCCACGATCTCGCCGGCGGCCTGCCCGGCCTCCATGTCCAACCCGGTGTCGGGGTATAGGACGAGCGGCGGTGAGGTCCGCTGTCGATTCTTGGCGGCGAGGACGTCGGCGGCTTCTATTCGACGTCCGAACTCCTCGTTCACCCGCTGCAGGACCGATCCCCTGATCACAGTGAGATGCGACGCCTGTCCGAGGGCAGTCCGAGTGACGTCGTCCATTGCCGCACGAACGAGCACCTCTGCAGTCTCCAACGGGACGAAATGGGTCGCGGCGATCTCACCGGCAACGACATCGACGGGACGGAGGTTCACAATGAATCCGATCGGTGCCGCTTCGCACTCGCTGGCCGGATCACATGTGATCGACTGCTGAACAGTCGACTCGTCGACCATGAAGCCTTCCGGGATGTCTGGGTCTTCGAAGTCGACGGTGACCACGATCTCACCGGGCTCGACGGTGGCCAGCCAGGTTCCCTGCGAGTCTGTCTCCACGTCGAGCCGGCCTCCGGCCGAGGACACCGAGACCTGAATCCTCCCCAGGCCGACGTCGCCCAGGTCGGACTGGAACTGCCCGTCGCCGTCGCGGTCGAGATACACGACCCCTGAAACCTCGGTGGCGTCCACCGGATCCTCGGTGTCCTGGGGAGTGGTGGTGTCGGACTCAGCGGGAAGCGTCACCGGAGGGCTGGGCGGGACGGCCGGAGCTATCACCGACTCGGCGACGGTGGCGAAGAGCTCGTCGACGTCCGAGCGAACAAGGGCCTCGTTGGCTAAATCGACCTCGAGCACAGGATTCACCGCGTCTCGTTCTTCCTCCTTGAGGCGATCGGTCTCCTCGACGTCGACGACATTGGCAGACACCTGGGCGGTATAGGTCCGCGCCGCCGTGCTGCCGGCCTGAAGGCTGGGCTCATCGCTGCCGGACCCAAAGGAGAGAACGCCCCAGGCGGCAAACACCGTCGCGAGGAAGGTGGCGATGCGGACGGTCGTGGTGCGACTCATCCGCCGGTCTCGGACTCGAAACGTTGATAGGCCTCCACAATCGAGGCCACTATTCGGTGGCGAACCACGTCTCGGGCGGCCATCTCCACGAATGAGACGCCGGGAATCCCCGAGAGGATCCGCCGCACCACCATCAGCCCCGAGCTCATCGAGTTGGGGAGATCGGTTTGGGTGCGGTCGCCGGTGATGATCATCTTCGAGTTGAAGCCGAGACGTGTCAGGAACATCTTCATCTGCTCCGGGGTGGTGTTCTGGGCCTCGTCGAGGATGACGCACGCATCGTTGAGTGTCCTTCCACGCATGTAAGCGAGCGGAGCGATCTCGATGGTTCCCTGCTCGGTGAGCCGCGCCGTCTCGTCGGGGCCCAACATGTCCCAGAGCGCGTCGTACAGAGGGCGGAGATATGGGTCTACCTTGGCGGCGAGGTCACCCGGGAGAAACCCGAGGCGCTCCCCGGCCTCCAGGGCTGGCCTGGTGAGAATGATGCGGCGCACCGACCCGCTTAGAAGTGCATCCACAGCCGCCGCCATCGCCAGGTAGGTCTTTCCCGTGCCGGCAGGGCCGATCCCAAATGTGAGGGTGTTCTCCCGGATAGCCTCGATGTACCTTTGCTGACCGTGGGTCTTGGGGCGCACCATGCGCCCCCGCCCGACCGGGATGCCATCGGTGAGGACACCGGAAGGCGAAGGAACGTGGTCCGCCACCATCTTCACGACTTCACCGACTCGGGCTCCGTCGAGATCTTGGCCCTCCTGGACCAGGATCAGCAGCTCGTCGAGGACGGTGCGCGCCCGATTGACGTCATCCTCGTCACCGGTAAGCGAGATCTCGTTTCCGCGCGCCACAAAGCGCACCCCGGGGAAGGCGTTCTCGACCTCTTTGAGGTTGCTGTCGGCGTCACCGAGCAGATCCATCATCAGATGGTTGCTGGGCACGCGCAGAAGGGATTCGCTGGTGTCAGGAGACATAGAACAGACGCCTGGGTCGGACGTCAGACTCCATGTTATCGGCCTCGATGGGTAGTGCCACTACCCCTTTTCAGGACCGACGCCCCGATTGCGACGGAGAGTCCACATCGATCAGAGACGCCAGGATCGCCTGGTCGGTAGCTCGAATCTCATTTGTGGAGCGATCGTTACGCCGCATCATCCGGATTGCCGACACGTATCGCTCCACCAGCAGGTGCTTGTCGGTGCCTGTCCCCTCGAGCGCGTCGAGGTCGATGGTGATGGAGGAAGCGGTCAGCTCATCAGGGATCATCAGGGCGGGTGACACACCGTAGAGAAGGGAGAGTCGAACCAGCCGGTGCACCGAGAGCGCCCTTTCCCCTCGTTCGTATGCCCCGACGACGGACGCCTTGAACTCACCGCCAGTCGACTCCTCGATGGCGCCAAGAGATAGTCCCTTGGCACGCCGAGCAGCTCTCAGGCGCTCTCCCAAAGCCCTGTTGAAGGATTCATTCATTGCCCGCGGTGAAGAATGCTAAATCCAATCGAGTCCCGGGTCTAGGCAGGTTTGTCGCTTCCCGGAAAAAAGATCATCCCAAAAGACGGGCGGCGGCCACCAACGCTGCGGTCTCCACGCGGAGAACCCGGTCTCCGAGCCCCAAGATCGTGGCGTCTTCCGGTATCTCGCCGTCGGCCCAACCGCCCTCCGGGCCCACGGCGATCGTGACCGGCCCCGAGACCGCCGGGGGTGGAGTTCCACCTTGGTGCGCTACCAGAAGAGGGCGTGGGATCTGCTCGAAGTCGGTAATGCTCTCGTCGACATGGGTCAGCCACGCACCACGGCTCTGCTCGAGCGCCGCCAACGCCCAGGAAGCTGTCTTGGGTCGGCTGGGTACCCGGCCGCGGCCATGACGAGACCGGAGCCAGATGATGCGGCGCACACCCAGCTCACAGAGCTTCTCCACCAGGAACCGAGTGCGATCATTTGAGCTCGGAGGGGCCACGGCCACCGTGAGCGCGACCGGGGGAGGATCCAAGAACGACTCCTCGCCGCGCTCGACCAATTCACCTCGGACAATCCCCGAGCCGAGGACCCCGAGCCCGTTGGTGTAGGTGACCTCGGCGCCCTCGTCGATCCTGAGGACCCGCCGCAGATGGTGAGCCTGACCAGGATCGATGGCGACCGCGTGCTCGTCTTCCCACTCACCCAAACAGAGATGAGGGATGTGCCTCAAGGACCTTCGGGGCTCTCGAGCGCATCCTCGAGTCGTCGCATCGCCTCCTCCTGATCGACGGTCAACGACGTGGGAACGGTGACGTCTACCACCACCTGAATATCGCCCCGACCTCGCCGTCCCAGATGAGGGACGCCAAGACCGGAGAGGACGAAGGTAGCTCCGGGCTGGGTCCCGGCGGGAACGACGACCTTCTCGAATCCTCCCTCCAGAAGCGGCACCTCCAAGGAGGTTCCAAGCGCCGCCGCGGTCATGGGCACCGTCGCCCGGTGAATCAAATCGTCTCCGGATCGTTGGAATCGAGGGTCGGGGAGAACCGTGACCTCTACGAACAGGTCACCGGGCAGTCCTCCTCGCGGGGCCGACTCCCCCTTCCCCGAGAGCCGCAGCCTGGTGCCGGAGATGACACCTGCGGGGATGGCGACCTTGACCTCCCTCTCACGAATCATCGCCCCCGCTCCCCCACACTGGGGGCAGGGATCGTTCACCATCGAGCCCTCGCCTCCGCACTCCGGGCAGGTGGTGATCGTCATCATCGACCCGAACAGCGAGCGTCGTGCAGCCCGGACGCTCCCAGCCCCACCACACGTGGCACAAGTCGTCCGTGCCGACCCCGGGGCGCTTCCATCGCCCCCACACTCCTCGCACGATGTCATCGCCTCGAATGTGGCCACTGCCTCTGCTCCAAACGCAGCGTCGGCCAGTCCCACCTCCACACCAACCAGGATGTCTCTCCCCCGACGCGTTGGGCCACGGGTGCTGCCAAACCATCCCCCATTGCCGAAGACCGAGCTGATTAGGTCGTCGAGACCCCCCATGTGTGAGAGCAGGTCCTCCAAGTCGAGGGAGTCTCCCCTGTCATAGCGGCGACGCCGCTCTGGGTCGGAGAGAACCTCATATGCCTCGGCGATCTCGCGGAACCGATGCTCGGCGGATGAGTCACCGGGGTTGGAGTCCGGATGACTGTCGCGAGCACGGGCCCGAAAGGCCTTCTTGATCTCGGCCGTATCGGCATCGGGGTCTACGCCGAGGATCTGGTAGTAGTTCTTGGCCATCGCCGACGGTCAGGAACCTATCTGGTCTTCGAGCTCGCGAGAGACCTCCTCGACGGCACTGATGGCCCGCTTGTAGTCCATTCGCATCGGCCCGATGACACCAACCGAACCGGCGCCGCCACCCGCCTCGTACGTGGTGGAGACAACGGCCATGTCTACCTGATCCGAGACCGGGAGCTCGGCGCCGATCTGGATCGATGTGCCGGGAACCCGTGCCAGCAGGTTGAGAACCATGGCCTCGCGCTCGAGCACCTCGAGCACGCTGTGCACCGTGCTCAGATCTTCGAACACCGAGGTGAGCCTCGTAGTCCCTCCCACGAACACCTCGCCTCCCGCGTTTGAGGACCCGGCCACCGATTCCAGCATCGCCGCTGCTGCCTCTCCTCCGGCAGGCCCGAGGGCGGCCCGGTCCTCATCGCTGAGCTTGGGCACGGAGGAGAGGTCCGAACCGACCACTGCTCCGGAAACGATGCGCTGCGCCTCCTGTAGCTCGCTGGACGTGAGCGTCCTCTCCAGCCGGGCCCGATCCTGGATGACGCGGCCTCTCTCGGTGACAGCGATAACAAGGATCTCGCTGGGCGATAGCTGGACCCCGTGGACAGCCCGGACCGGGTCGCCCGACACACCGGGAGCGACGACCACCGAAGGTAGGTCGGTGACGTCGGCGAGCAGTTGAGACGTC
>CAZKFU010000061.1:0-7008 GCA_964552165.1 uncultured Acidimicrobiaceae bacterium | reverse complement strand
AGAACGACATCCTCAAGGAGTACGTGGCGCGCGGCACCTATATCTACCCACCACAGCCTTCGATGCGGCTGGTCACCGATCTCTTTGGTTACGTCGCCGCCGAGATCCCCAACTGGAACACCATCTCGATCTCCGGGTACCACATCCGAGAGGCGGGCTCGACGGCGGCTCAGGAGCTGGCCTTCACCATCGCCAACGGGATCGCCTACGTGCGCGCCGCTCTCACCGCCGGGCTGGACATCGATTCCTTCGCCCCCCGGCTCTCCTTCTTCTGGAACGGGCACGCCAACTTCTTCGAGGAAGTCGCCAAGTTCCGCGCCGCCCGGCGTATCTGGGCCCGGGTGATGAGGGATGAGTTCGGGGCCAAGGAGACGACCTCACAGGCGATGAGATTTCACACCCAGACCGCCGGATCGACGCTGACAGCCCAACAACCACTCAACAACGTGGTCCGGACCACGTTGCAGGCGCTGTCGGCAGTGCTGGGTGGGACTCAATCGCTCCACACCAACGCCTATGACGAAGCGGTGGGTCTCCCCACCGAGGGGGCGGCCCTGTTGGCGTTGCGAACCCAGCAGATCATCGGTTACGAGTCGGGCGTCCCCGACACCGTCGACCCGCTGGCGGGGAGTTTCTTTGTCGAGACACTGACGGACGCCGTCGAGGCGGCTGCAGTCGAGCTCCTGGACCAGGTCGAAGCCATGGGCGGGGCGGTTGCCGCCATCGAACAGGGCTGGATGCAGGCCCAGATCGAGGATGCTTCCTACGAGGAGTCGCGGCGGCAAGCCTCCGGCGAGTCCGCGGTGGTGGGGGTGAACCGGTTCGCCGACGCCGAGCCGGCGGAGATCCCCGTGCTCTCGTTGGACCCCGAGCTGGAGGCGACACAGAAGGAGCAGGTGGCATCGTGGCGAGCCGGGCGCGACCAGGAAGCGGTGGCGGCATCCCTGGCCGAGGTGGGGGAGACCGCCGGTTCGGGGGGGAACCTCCTCTACCCGATGCGCGAGGCGTTGCGGGCCGGTGCCACCATCGGCGAGGTCTCCGACGAGCTGCGCTCGGTGTTTGGGGCCCACCGGCCGCGGTGACCGCCCCCACCTTTCCGTTTTCGCGCATGGATAGCGCCAAATCCGCACCGTTTCCTGCGCGAAAACGGGGGTGGGGACGGTGCTGAGACCCTACCGAGAGATCCTGTCGATGCCGGGGGCGCTGGCCTTCTCTGGCGCCGGGCTGGTGGGGCGGATGCCGATCTCCATGATCGGGATCGGTGTAATCCTTTTGATCTCGGCCACTACCGGCTCCTATGGCGTCGCCGGTGCCGTCTCGGCAACCGTTGCGCTCTCATTCGCCGTCATCGGGCCGCTGGTGGCTCGACTCGTCGACCGCTATGGCCAGGCCCGGGTCCTGGTACCGACGCTCGCGGTGCACGTGGCGGCGCTGGCCGGGCTGATGGCTGCCGCGGTGGGCGGGACTCCTCGCTGGGCCCTGTACGGATGCGCCGGACTCGCCGGTAGCGCCGGGTTGAGCATCGGATCGCTGGTCCGTGCCCGGTGGGCGCTTCTCCTCGCCGGGTCCCCCCGCCTCAACACCGCTTACTCCTTGGAGTCGGTCATCGACGAGGTGATATTCGTCCTGGGCCCAGTGATCGTGACCGTGCTCGCCACCCAGGTCCACAGATTGGCCGGGCTCACCGCGATCATCATCTTCGCCCTCTCCGGCGGGCTTGCTCTGGCTGCCCAGAGGGGGACCGAGCCGCCGCCTCGGTCTAACCCGGTCGATGGCCGGAAGAGCGTGTCGGCGTTGCGCACCAAATCGCTCCCGCTGATCCTCCCCGCCATGATCGGGGTTGGAGGGGTCTTCGGGTCGGTGGAGGTGACGGTGGTCGGATTTGCGGACGCAGTGGGGGCCAAGGTGTTGTCGGGTCCGGTCTTGGCTGCATACGCCATGGGCAGCCTCATCTCCGGTGTGCTCTACGGCGCCAGACACTGGACGGCCCGACTCGACACCCGATTCGTCGTTGGGAGCTGCCTGATGGCGGTCTCGGTGCTGGCGATGCCGTGGGCCCCGAGTCTGGGGGCGGTGGCGGTGATCGTTTTCATTGCCGGGTTCGCCATCTCACCCACCCTCATCGCCGGGTTCGGCCTTGTCCAGGAGAGGGTCCCTTCCTCGGCGCTCACCGAAGGGCTCACGTGGATGACGACCGGCATCGGCCTCGGGGTCACGGCCGGGGCCGCGATCGCCGGGTACGTGATCGACGAGTTTGGAGCGAGCCGCGCCTTCTGGGTCTCGGTCGGCTCCGGGGTGCTGGCGGCCCTGGTAGCGCTGGCGGTTGCTCCAGCGCTGCGTCGCTTTCGCGGGCCCGATGTTCGCGGGACACCGCCACCGCTACCGGTCTCCCCAGAACCGTGGGCGCCGTGAGCCCCGTTCTCGCGCAGGAAACGGTGCGGATTTGGCGCAATCCGGGCGCCAAAAAGGTGAGGACGAGGAGGGGGGAAGGGGACGCCGTTTACGCTCCATGTCGTGACCGACCCCGAACGCATGCATCTGTTGGTGATCGGAGCGGGTCCCGCCGGCGCCCAGGCTGGCACCACCGCTGCCGCCCGTGGCGCCCGGGTGACCCTCGTCGAAGATCAGATCGTTGGTGGCGCCGCCCACCTCTGGGATTGCATCCCCTCGAAGACGATGGCCGCCAGCGCCCTCCGCCACTCCTCGATCCGAAACGCCGCCAAGCTGGGATTGGTCACCGACAGCGGCGTCCTCGACCCTTCGGTCCTCTCCGAGCGCATCACCGCCATCACCAAGGACATCAACGAGGGGTGGATCAGGCTCCTCGACTCGCAGGGGATCGAGATGATCCGCGGTCGGGGCCGGCTGGTGTCGCCCAACTCGGCGATCGTCGCCACCGAAGGCGGAGACCGCCAGGTCCATTTTGACAAAGCTCTCATATCCACCGGATCGGCCCCCCGCGTCCCGGAGTGGGCCCCGGTCGACGGCGACCGTGTCCTCACCACCCGGGATTGCTACGACCTGACCGAGGTTCCTGAGCACATAATCGTCATCGGGTCGGGGGTGACGGGAGTCGAGTTCGTCCACATATTCGAATCGCTGGGCGCCAAGGTGACCCTGGTTGTTTCCCGCCAACAGATCCTTCCCCACCGTGATCCCGAGGTGGCCGCGGTGCTCGAGGAGGACTTCTTGGAAAGGGGCGTGAGACTCGTCATCGGGGCCCGCGCCGAGAAGGTGGCACGAGTGGCGGATGGCGTCGAGGTCGTGTGTGACGACGGACGCGTGGTCCACGGGTCGCACGCCCTGCTGGCGGTGGGGTCGATACCTCTCACCGGGGGGTTGGGTTTGGATGAGGCCGGGATCGAGACCCGCGACGGCTACATCACCGTCGACGAGTACCAGCGGACCTCCATGCCAAACATCTACGCCGCGGGGGATTGCACCGGGCAGATGCCACTGTCGTCAGTCGCCTCGATGCAGGGCCGCAAGATAGCCCGTCACGCCGTGGGCCTCCCGGTGCCCCCTCTGGATTATTCGAAGGTGGCCGAAGCCATTTTTACCGAGCCCGAGATTGCCTCGGTGGGGCTGGAGGAGGTGACTGCTGCCGCCGAGGGGAGGAAGGTGCGGACCACGAAGGTCCCCTTCGCCGCCAATGCCCGGTCCGTGCTCCAGGGATCCACCCGGGGGTTTGTCAAGGTGATCAGCGACCCAGCCACCGGGATCGTCCTCGGAGGGACAATCGTGGGCCATCGCGCCTCGGAGCTGATCGGGGTGATCGCCCTCGCGGTGCAGGCGCGGGTCTCGGTAAAGACACTGGTGGAGACGCTGATGGTTCACCCGTCGATGTCGGAGAGCATCACCGACGCCGCCGACTGAACATTCGCCTTCCTAATGCTGAGAGCGCCACATGCGACGCGATCTGCATCGAGAATGCCCGGCGGCACCCACGACGATCCCGACGGCAACCTCCTAGTCGGCTGCGCCGGCGGCCGGAGCCAGCTGGGAGGCGGGCCGGGTTCGCCCTCTGCTCAGCGCCCCCACGTAGACGCCGGCCAGTACCACGGCTCCCCCCAGGACCCCATTGGCGGTGATCGCTTCCCCGGCGAGGACGCTCCCCGCGATCATGGTGACAACGGGGAAGAGAGCCGTGATATATGACGCCGCCGAGGCCGTCCATCTCTTGAGGGTGAAGAGGAAAAGCCCGAAGAGCCCGACCGAGCCCAGCACGACTAGATAGGAAACGGCGATCAAGCTCGCGGCTTGTCCGGGCAGGTGCCAGGACTCGCCGACCGCCGCCGAGATCAAGAGCAGGAGCAAGGAACCGACACCCATGGCGGTGGCGTTGGTCGCGACTGGATGGCTGGGAGGGAACTTCTTGATGATGACCCCCGACTCGGCCGCGGCTGCCGCTGCCCCCAGGATGGCGAGCAGCGGGAGGAGGGGGAGCCGGGCATCTGTGGGAGCATTGGCGAGGATGGCGATGCCGGCGATCGCCAACACCGAGCCCACCAGACCGCGGAGGCGGAACCTCTCGATCCCGTGAAGAGGCGCCAGAAGAAGCGTGATCAGCGGGGTGGCGGCGAATATGACAGCTCCGATTCCTGCCGGAAGCTCGAGGAGGGCCCAGTACGCCAGCGCATATGTCGCGGTGAACCCCAGCAGCCCGTAGACCAGGGTGCCGAATAGGGCCGATCCGCGTGGGAAGGGGATGCGGCGGAGACGCATGAAGGCGAGAAGGAGGACAGAGGCGGCGGCGAACCGGAGTCCGGCCCCAAAGAGGGGATCGAGTTCACGGTTGGAGAAGCGAACCGCGACGAAGTTGATCCCTCCGATGACCACGGCTCCACTGAAGGCGAGCAGAGTCAGCCGGTCCGGTTGGGCGGTCTCTCGAGTGTCCACTTCGACTCCTTGTCGGTTTCACGGTTGCGAGCTCCGCAAGTGTTCCACCACCGAGCCGTCACCGCATCGGGCAAACACCCCATTTCGCGGATGGCCTCACTACACCAACCCTTCGCTCATGGCGTGAAGAGCCGCCCCCGCCCGCGTGGAGACGTCGATCTTGGCATAGATGTTCTCCACGTGTCTCCCCACGGTCTTCGGCGAGATAAAGAGGTCGCGGGCGACCTCCTTGTTGGATAGTCCCCGGGCGATGAGGCGAAGCACCTCGACCTCCCTTGCGGTCAACCTTCCCGCTCCCTCGGATGTCATCCGAGCCTGTCTCTCGCCGGTGGCGGCGTGGATCGCCGCCACGGCGTCACGATCGAGGCGCCCCTCGCCGACCTGCTGGTCCATGATCCGCGCCGCCGAGGCACGGTCCATCGCCGGGCGGTGAGGACGCTCGGCGGTCAGAGCCGCCCAGACGTCGGCGGCGGCGAGAATGCGAGAGGACGTGCTGAGTCGTCCGGCGAGCGAGCCCCGGTGGTATCCCGATCCGTCCAGTCGCTCGTGGTGGGTGGAGGCGAGCTGGCCGAGGTCGGACAAGGGAGCGCAATGAGCCAGTATTCGCTCCGTGAGGTACGGATGGAGGCGCACTCGCTCCCACGCCTCTGTGGAGAGCCCACCCTGTTTGTCCCAGATGCCGTTCTCAACCCCCACCCGCCCCAGGTCGTGGAGAAGGCCGGCCCGTCCCAGCTGGTCACTCTCTTCTTGACCCAATCCGGCATTGCGGGCTCCCCTGCGGGCAAGGTCGGCCACGGTGCGGGAATGTCCCCTCATCCATGTGGACTTCAGGTCGGCAAAGTCGGCGAAGACACCGAGTGCATCGTCGAGGCCACCGGAGGCGATGGTGGTGTGGGGAAGCGGCTCTACATCCGTTACCGCCGCCCAGGTGTCGCCAGAGTCGAGCGGTTCAGACCATGTCTTTGGCATGTTGGACACCACGTTCACCACATCCGGGTCGTAGGCATGACCACTCCGGGACCGGAGGGCCTCCCCGACATCGATACCAAGGCGGGTGAGGACGTCGACGTCTCGAGCGACCGCGACCACCCGCATCGCAAGGGGAACCGATTCATGGGCGACGCCAGCGGGATGACCCTTCCCGTCCCACCGTTCGTAGGCGTGACCCAACGCCGTGACCACCCCGTGACTGAGACCGAGACGTTTCGCAAGTGCGGTGGCCACCTCGCAATGAGCGAGAAGGGCGCGAGCGAGCTCTCCGGGAGACGTCAGGGTCGCTGCCAGCAGCCGGACCTTCGTTGGGAGCGGTTTGCCGACTCCCACCGATCGCATCAGCGGGCCCATCGACTCCAGGGTCGACCCCATGAACACCGGTGCCATGGCCGCATTGAATGCGAGATCGTCACCTCCAGCCATGACCGCGGTCTCAGCGGAGTCGGCGGTGCAACCGAGGAAGCGGAGCAACGCCACCTGATGGACTTCCCTCACCTCGTCGGGCCCGCACCCCATCTCCCGAGCAATCGCCGTCGACAGGAAACAGGTGCGGAGGGCGTGACCCATCGGCTGTCCGGTCCCGAGATCGGTGGCCATGGCGATTGCCGCCAGGATCTCGGTGAGGCGGATCGGGCCCTTGGTCACGGCGGAAACGGTAACCGGGGCAGGCAACCTGGGAGAGGGCCGTCGCCAGCTTTGTCTCCTCGCGAGTGAAGCGAGCGGGGGGAAGGTTCCTGCTAGCCGAAGGCTCGGAAGTAGGGGCCGCTCAGGTCACGCAATTCACATGACAGCGCTTAAGGGCCGTCGCCGCCCTCTTCGAGGAGGTCGTCCTTACGGCGATGCCACTCCTCGATGAGCTTGGGCATCTCGGTGGCCATGAAGTCGAAATAGGCCTGGGTCTGTCGCAGTCGTCGGCCACCTCTGGTGTTCTCACCTATCAGCTCTACGCCCTCGGCGATCACCTCCCGGTAGCGGTCGAGGATGGGGAGGCGTTGGCTGAAGATCGCAGCCCAAACGTCGTCGTCGTAGACCCGGTAGGTGTCGACGCGGGCGCCGGGCTCCCTCTCCTTGCCCAGGAGGCCGCCCTGGACCAAGGCGCGCGTGGCGTTGGAGATG
>CAZKFU010000060.1:0-7029 GCA_964552165.1 uncultured Acidimicrobiaceae bacterium | reverse complement strand
GAGGCTGGTGCCGCGCAGGGCGAGGAAGATGAGGCCGACCACCACCCCGCCGCCGCCGTAGGTGACGAGGGTCGAGCCCAGGGTGCCCAGGTGGTCCTCCATCACCCCTACGAACTGCGATTGGAGTGTGGCGGCGATCCCACCCGCGACCACGACGGTGATCACTGCTGAGCTGCTCATCGGGAAGACGGTAGATGCCGTGTCAGGCCATCAGCGGTAGCGGCCGCCTCGTATCCGTTGACGGTTTCCTCCAGGTGGCGGACGGCGGAGTCATAGCCATTGGTCACCTGGGTCTCGGTGTAGTGGAGGACCCGAGCCACCCACAATCTGAATAGAAGGCCTTCCCACGTCTCGTCACCGAGGCGAAACCCATCCCTGAACCTGAGCAGCACCTGAAGCCAGGCATCGCCATCCATGCGGTCGGTCGATACGACCCCTGTCTCAAGACCTGGCACCGACCTCAGAAGGTCTTGTTCCTCGGAAGTCATCCCTGATGTGATCAGGGGAAGGGTCGCTTCCACGTCGTAGGCGACGGTGCTCTTCAGGTCATCGGGAACAGGTCCCTCGGGCTGGCGCTGGTGGTGACCGGCCAACGGAGGAGCACCGGGATCGAGGGACGCCACCGCGTCGAAGCACTCGATCAGCATCGTTCTGAGCTCGGCCAGGGAGCCGTAGAGGGCGTGGCGCTTCCCCTGGTCCACGTGATGCTCATAGGTGTCGAAACCGTGCCGGGCGGCTGAGTATGTGAGAAGCGTGTCGACACCCCAATCGGAGCGGTTGCGGAGAGCCTGGTCACCGGCGAGGGCCATGATGGCCGGTTTGGTGAGAAGGACCTCCCCGCTCAGGGGCTGGCGGATCCGGGCGAGGACCGTCCCCGGGTAGGTGATCGCCAGCATGGGGCGGGTCACCATCCATGTGATCATGGCGTCGGTAGCAGCCCGGGGAAAGCTGTGCCTCACCACCTGGAAGCCGGAGTCGGCGGCGCTTTCGGCGCCCGAGATCCAATCCTCACTGAAGTTGGTGATGTCGGCGTCGTAGAAGTGGAGCCGCTCCACCTCCTCGGCCTCGGCGCGAGCCAGCGCCGTGTTCATGGCGTCACCCTTGCCGGGACGGAACGCCCCGAGACGTCTCTGGTCGAAGACCTCCACTCGCTTCCCCGCCGTCTGGGCAATGGCGTCCGCGGCGGCGGCGATGGCGTCGCCTCGGCCCACGGCCCACACCGCGGTGACCGCGGGATGGCCGGCGGCGATCCCGATGTTGCGCGTCACCACCTCGGGACTCTCATCCAGGAAGGGAAAGACGACGATGCTCACGTTGCCCGCACCCGACTTGTCGGGTCTGCGAATCCGTCACACGCCACGTCTACCCTCGCCGGGAGATGGAAGAGATGGTTGGTCGCGTTCTCGGCACGAGGGATGCCACCCCGCTCGAGTTCTGGGTGGGGGTCGACGAGGGGGAGTATCTCCAGCTCGATGACGTCGTGGCGTTGGAACGGGTTCTCCCGGGTGGAGAGTTGGTCCGCATCTACGGCATGGTGGGACAGGTGATCGCCCGTCACGAAGGCGCCCGGTTCGACTCCGACGTGTTTCTCATCGAATCGGGGATCCTTCCCGCCGAGGTCACCGAGGCCGCTCAGGTGACGGCGACCCGCTTCGAGCCCGAGATCTTCGTTCCCCCCAGGCCCGGCCAACCGGTTCGGATCGCCTCCGACGACGAGCGCGACCAGGCGCTCTTCTTCGACCAGATGGTGAAGAGGTTCCCAGTGGGTCTGGCGAGGGGCGGCGAGCCGATGTGGGTCAACTTCGAGTTCATCAATGGGGAGCGGGGAGCCCATGTCAATATCTCCGGCATCTCGGGAGTGGCCACCAAGACCAGCTACGCCACTTTTCTCCTTCATTCGCTCTTCACCTCGGGTGTGCTCGGTAAGGCGGCCGTCAACACCAAGGCTCTCATTTTCAACGTGAAGGGCGAGGATCTGCTCCATCTCGATCGGGTCAACAACCGCCTCGACGACGATGCCCGCCTCGCCTACACCCATCTCGGGCTCCCCTCGACTCCGTTCGAATCGGTGGGGATCTTCGCCCCGCCGCGTATCGACGACGCCCGCGCCACCGCCGACGTGGCCTCTCGTTCCGATGTCACATCCTTCTTCTGGAGCGTTCACGAGTTCTGCAGCGAGGACCTGATGCTCTTCCTGTTTGCCGACCCCGAAGAAGAGCGCAACCAGTACACAACTGTGGTCTACAACGTCATGGCGCAACTGCGACACGCCGAGCCCACCGAGACCGGTGCTGCGGTCGTCGACGGAGTCAAGATTGCCACCTTTCGCGAGCTGGCCGATCAGGTGACCGAACGTGTCCAGTCGGAGGACCACCGACACCGCTGGGCGGGCCCGGCCATCGGCGCCGGGACGATAAACGCATTTGTGCGGCGCCTCCAAGCCTCGGTACGTCACGTTGGTCGTCTGGTGCGATCGGATGTCGTCGACCATGAGCGGCACCGGATAAGGCTCGACGCCAACCAGGTCACGGTGGTCGACCTCCACAATCTCAACGATCGGGCCAAGAGATTTGTCGTCGGTGTCACCCTGAAGCGAGCCTTCGACGACAAGGAGCGCGCCGGGCAGTCCGATGAGCTGCTCCTGGTCGTGCTCGACGAGCTCAACAAGTACGCCCCCCGAGAGGGCACCAGCCCCATCAAAGAGGTGCTGCTCGATGTCGCGGAGAGAGGCCGGTCCCTGGGAGTGATCCTGATAGGGGCACAGCAGACCGCGTCGGAGGTGGAGCGGAGGATCATCGCCAACTCCTCGGTGCGGGTGGTGGGGAGGCTCGATGCCGCCGAAGCGGGACGCGAGGAGTATGGGTTTCTCCCCTCGGTCCACCGGCAGCGGGCCACCATCATGAAACCGGGGACGATGATCTTGAGCCAGCCCCAGCTGCCGATGCCGCTGGTCCTGGAGTTCCCGTTCCCTGCATGGGCGACCCGAGCCTCCGAAGCCATTGGGGAGACCGCCTACGACGGCCCCGAGGACCCCTTCGAGGGGTTGTAACCAAGAGGGCGCGGCACTCGATCCCCGAATCTGTCACCCCCGGCCTTTACGATCGGATGAATGGCAATAACCATCCTCCATACGTCGGACTGGCATGTCGGGCGCCGCATCGGGGGCCGAGATCGCTCCGATGAGCATCGCCGCGTGCTTCGTGAGCTCGCCGAGATCGGGGCCGCCTACGGTGTCGACCTGACCCTCGTCGCCGGTGACCTCTTCGACACCGCCTCACCGACACCCGCCGCAGAGGAGATCGTGTGGAGAGCTCTCCTCGATCTGGCCGAGCTGGCGCCGGTGGTGGTGGTCTCCGGGAACCACGACAACGCCGCCCGATTCCAGGCGGTGGCACCGCTCCTGCAAATGGGCCGGGTGACGCTGGTGTCCCAGCCTCGACGACCCGACGAGGGAGGTGTTCTCCACCTGGAGGACATGGGCGCCCGGGTGGCGGCGATCCCGTTCGTCTCGCAGCGTGGGATCGTCAAGGCGGAGCAGATCATGGGATCGGACCCCGACCAGCATGCGGGGCTCTACGAGGAAAGGATGAGGAGGCTCATCCAGAGGCTCACCGAGGGGATGGGCACCGACCACATCAACATCCTCATGGGGCATCTCACCGTCTACGGGGCCCAGGAGGGAGGCGGGGAGCGGGCCGCCCACGTCTTTGGGTACGCCATCCCGGCATCGGCATTTCCCGGTCACCTCTCGTACGTCGCCCTGGGCCACCTCCATCGGCAGCAGAAGGTCGCACACAGTGGCTCGGTCTGGTACTCGGGCTCGCCGCTGCAACTCGATTTTGGTGAGGTCGACGACCGCAAGGGGGCATTGCTGATCGAGGCCGATCCCGGTCTCCCCGCCCGGGTGACCACAATCCCCCTGACGACCGGCAGGAGGCTGGTGACGTTGTCGGGGACGTTGGAACAGGTGATGGCCCGGTCCGACGACGTGGAGGACGCCTACGTGAAGGTGGTGCTCGCCGAGAAGGCGAGGGTGGGTCTCGCCGACGAAGTGAGGGCAGCCATCCCCGACGTGGTCAGCGTGGGGCTCCTCGACACGGCGAGCGACCGGCCCCGGGTGGGGCGGGGGAGATCGACGCTGTCGCCGATCGAGGCGTTCCATCGGTTCCTCGAAGATGGGAACGTTGCCGACCCCAAGGTTGAAGCGTTGTTTGCCGAGCTCCTGGCCGAGGTGACGACATGAGGCCGATCAGTGTCAGCCTGGAAGGCTTTTCCGCCTACAGGGAGCGAGTGACGGTGGAGTTCGGAGACGCCGACTTCTTCTCACTCAGCGGTTCCACCGGGTCGGGCAAGTCGAGCCTCATCGATGCGATGATCTTCGCCTTTTACGGCCGCGTCCCCCGTCTCGGGGGTCGCGAGGTTGCACCCGTCATCTCGGCAGGGGCCGACCGGGCTCGGGTCTCGGTGGAGTTCTCCGTTGCCGGCGTCACCTACACCGCGGTGCGGCTGGTGCAGCGCACCAAGACCGGGGCCACCACGCCCGAGGCGCGGCTGCAGAGCGGAGACGAGGTATTGGCTTCGGGCGCCGATGAGGTCACCAGGGCCGTCGAGGAGCTGTTGGGTCTGCGATTCGACGACTTCACCCGCACGGTGGTGCTTCCCCAAGGGGAGTTCGCCCGGTTTCTGACCGCTACCAAGTCGGAGCGGCAGGCGCTGTTGAGAGCCCTGCTCGACCTGGATTACACCGCGGTGAGAGAGCTCGCCAAGGGGCGGGAGGCGGCGGCGTCGGCGGCGGCTCTACAAGCACGGAATCTGCTCGACTCGCTCGAAGTCCCCGATGCCGACACCATCGCCGAGACACGGCAGCAAAAGGCCGAACTCGATGAGCTGGCGGGAGCGATGGTGGAGCGTGAGGGTCAGCTCACCCGGCTGCTGGCGGCCTCGTCCCAAGCACAGGCGGCGGTGGTGATCCTCCAGGCCGCTCGGCAGCGGCTGGACGAGATCTCGCCGCCCGCCGATCTCGAGGAGCTGGGCGAGATCGCCGACCGGGCGCAAACGGAGTGTGACCGGATTGATGAGGCACGGCAGGCGGCCGCCCAAGACCAGGCCACGGCCGAGGCGGCCCTTGCCGGACTTCCCTCGGCCGAGGCTCTCGAATCGCAGGCCCGCGGTCATCGGAGGCTCTCCGAGATCGAGGAGCGGCTGCGGGGGCTCGCCGCCGATGACGTCGACGGTCGCCTCTCAGAGATCAATGCCAGGTTCGAGGGGGCGCGGTACGCCCACCAGGATGCCGTTGTGGCACTGAACGGGGCGCGAGCTTCCCACGCCTCTCACGGCCTGGCGGCAACCCTCGTCTCCGGCGCGCCGTGCCCGGTTTGCCGCCAGATCGTCGACACCGTGCCGGCACCCGACGTCGGCGCCGCCGAGCTCCTGGCAGCGGCCGAGGAGGAGGAACGGCGGATGGCGGCCGTGGTGGCGAACCTGCGCCTGGAGCTCGACTCGGCACGAGAGGAGAGCGCCAAACACCAGGCCACCCGGCACGAGCTCCAAGATCAGCGTCAAATGCTTGCGGGGGAGATGGAAGGCGGCCTCTCCGCCGACGAGATCGAAGAGGCGAGACGTGCGCGAGTCGAGACCCTTGAGTCGATGGCAGCCGCCAAGGAGCGGTTGGATGATTTGACCACGGAGCTCAACGAGGCCCAGATCAGGCTGGAGAACGCGACCGAGACCCTGCGGACGATGGGCCGAAGCCTGATGGCAGCGCGAGAGAGGGTCGTCGACCTCGGCCCGCCGCTGCCCGATTCCGACAGCGTGCTCATCCAATGGAAGGAGCTCATGTCCTGGCGGGAGGAAGCCCGCGCCGCCACCGACCGGCAGCTGGCAGCCGCCATCGAGTCGGCGTCCGGTCTGGAGGCCGCTGCCCTCGAGGCTCAGGAGGCGTTAGCCGCCGACCTGGAGAGGGCCGGTATCGAAGCGGTGGCGCCTTACGCGGTGGCCGTCACCCGGGCCCAAGAACGAGTCCTGCAACGGCTGGTCGAGCTGGAGCGAGCGGTCGAACAGGCCGCCAAGCTGGGCGCTGTGGCTGCCACGGCCGAGGAGGAAGCTGCAGTGGCTCGCTCGTTGGCCGGCCATCTCCGCGCCGATGGCTTCGAGCGGTGGCTGATGGCAGGCGCTCTGGCGGACCTGGTGGCGGGGGCGAACAGCCTGCTCTCACAATTGTCATCGGGCGGCTATTCGCTCCACTCAGACGACGAGGGCGGCTTTGCCATCGTCGACCATCGCAACGCCGGCGAGATCCGACCCGTGGCCACACTCTCTGGTGGCGAGAGCTTTCTGGTTTCGCTGGCGCTGGCACTCTCGCTTGCCGAGACGTTGTCGTCAGGAGGCGGTTCCGAGCTGGATGCGATATTCCTCGACGAGGGCTTCGGTGCCTTGGACGAGGAGTCCCTCGACGTGGTAGCAGGCGTTCTCGAAGAGCTGACCGGTCGGGGCCTCATGGTCGGGATCGTCACCCATGTCCGTGAGCTGGCTGCGAGGGCGCCGGTCCGATTCCTCGTCGGACGCGAGCCCGGAGGGTCTCGGATTCGGGTGGAGTCATGAGGTTCACCGTCGAGGCTTGGGACTCCGACTATGGGGCACCGACGGACCCCGACCTCGATGACGCCAGCGCCGCCGTCGATGCCGGGGTTGAGCTCAAGGTCGAGGCGTGGAGGCCCTTGCTTCCCGACGCCGCCCCTCTTGGCGACGTTTTGTTCGTGGATGGTGTTCGCCGTGTCGATGCCACCGTGTGGATCGACCAGCCTCCCGACTTCCCCGGGTTCGCGCTGGCGGCGACCTACGCCGCCGGCGCAGTCCGGTGCAACGGGAGGGCGATACTCGAGGGGGCCGAGGTGGGTCGCGGCCTGTTCACCTCGGCGCCGGCCGAGGAGGTGACCACCAGCGTCGGCACCTATCGGGTGATGTCCACCAAGGGCACGACTTCCGAGGAGCTGTGGCTGGGAATCCAGCAGCGGATGGGCGACCTCGCCG
>CAZKFU010000059.1:0-7129 GCA_964552165.1 uncultured Acidimicrobiaceae bacterium | reverse complement strand
GGGACCGACCAATACCAGCTGGCCATGGCGCAGACTTACTGGAGGGAGGGACTAGCCGACCGACCGGCCCAATTCGACTACTTCTTCCGCTCCTACCCAGACTACGGAATCCATCAAGCCGGGTATTGCGTCACCGCCGGGTTGGGGTGGCTGCTGGAGTGGATGGAGAACGCTCGTTTTGGCCAACCGGAGCTGGACGCTCTCCGCCAACAGAGGGGCCCCAACGGCCACCGCCGATTCGACGACGGGTTCATCGACTGGTTGGCGGCGACCGGCGACTTCTCAGAGATCGAGGTGATGGCGGTGGCCGAGGGCAGAGTCGTCCACGCCAATGCGCCCGTTGCGATCGTCCGTGGCCCTCTGGCGATGGCACAGGTCCTGGAAACACCCTTCCTCAACCGCATGAACTACCCGACACTGATCGCCACCAAGGCGTCACGGGTCAAAGAGGCCGCCGGTGAGGGCATCGTCCTCGAGTTCGGGATGCGACGGGGCCCCGAGGACGGGGCGGATGCGGGGGGTCGGGCGGCGCTCATCGGAGGATGTGACTTCACATCTAACGTCGCCCTCTCTCATGCCATGGGCCTCGACCCCAAGGGCACCCACGCCCACTCCATGGTCCAGGTGTTCATGGCAGTGGGCGGTGGTGAGCTGGAAGCGTTTCGTGCTTTCGCCGCGGTTTACCCCGATGACTGCGTGCTCCTCGTCGACACCATCGACGTCCTCGCCTCGGGCGTGCCCAACGCCATAACCGTGTTCGAAGAGCTTCGGGCGGATGGTCATCAGCCTCGGGGGATCCGCCTCGACTCCGGTGACCTGGCCTATCTGGCGGTGCAATCGGCGATCCTCCTCGACGAGGCAGGATTTCCCGAGGTGTCGATCGTGCTCTCCTCCGATCTCGACGAGTTGGCCATCTGGCAGATCCTCTCCCAGATAGAATCCGAAGCGGCGCGTTACGGGACCGACTCGGGCTCAATCATCACCAGGCTGACCTATGGCGTGGGAACCCGCCTCATCACCTCCAATGGGGATTCGGCCCTGAGCGGTGTCTACAAGCTGGTGGCCGTGGCCGGGGACGGGGGCTGGACTCCGGCGATAAAGGTCTCCGAGAGCGTCACCAAGATCCCCGCCCCGGGCGACAAGAGACTGTGGCGGTTCTATGACCGACGCGGCTTTGCCACCGCGGATGTGGTGGCACTCGCCGAGGAAGAGCCAAGGTCCGCAGATCATCACACTCTCTATCACCCCCACAGGGACACCTACAGAACGATGCAAGGCGACGACATCTCCGAGATAGAAGAGATGCTGACAACGGTGTTCGCCGGGGGGCATCCCACCGACGATCCACCCAGCCTCACCACCATGCGGGAGTGGCGGGTTGCCGACCTGGAGCGCCTCGACCCCGGTGTGCGAAGGCTGGTCAGCCCCCACGTCTACCACGTGTCGCTCACCCAGAAGATGAAGGAGCTCCAACACGCCCTGGTCACGCGGGCGATCAGCGGGAGCTAGATCCTGGGGTTGGGTACGCTCGATTCCTGCTATTCGATCGAGACGTTCGCATCGACCATGGCCGCAACCGCACGGGTGCCGTCGCCGGGCCTGAGGTTCACCGGACGGGTCCCATCGGCGAGGAGCCTGGTCACGAAGCCTGCCGTGGCGGCGTCGATGGCCGTCTCCTTGACGCAGTAGTCGAGGGCAAGGCCAACCACGTATACCTTGGTGACACCGGCCCCCCGGAGCTGGTCTTCGAGCCCGGTCGGGGTCTCCACCCCGGTGACCGGGTTGCGGACGGTGAACCCGGAGTAGCCGTCCTCGCCGCCGATACCCTTCTTGATGATCAAGGCGCCGTCGACGACATGCAGGTCGGGATGAAGCGAAGCGCCCCATGAGTCGGCGACACAATGAACCGGCCAGATCCCACCGTCCTTCTCGAAGTGGGGCGTCGACGAGGGGTGCCAGTCCTGGGTGTAGGCAACCACCGCCTTCGCCGCCACCGCAGATGCGATCTCGTCGTTGATGAACACGATGGCGTCTTCACCTCCCGGAACCTCGAGGCTGCCGTTGGGGTCGGCAAAGTCGTTCTGCACATCAACGACGATCAAGGCGGAGGCTGGGTCGTACTCCATGGATTGAGCGTAGGCGCGAATACGATCGGATCGTGAGGGATCTTGACGACACCGAGGAGATCCGCAGGGCACCGCGCTCTCTGGTCGAGGCGATTCGGCAGCGGATGATCGATGCGGCGACAGAGCCCTTTGGCAAGGTCCCTTATCCGCTGGCGTCAACGCTCGACTACAGAGGCGACCCCGGGCTTTTCGGGCCTGGTTCGGTGTCGTGGACAGTCATCGGTGACGTCGCATCGTTCGTAGGAGGGCTCCGAGCCCTGCTCATCCAGGCGGCGCATCCCGAGGTCGTGGCCGGCGTCGGTGACCACTCCCGCTACCACGAGGATCCATTGGGACGGCTGTCGCGGACCTCGGCATATGTCACTGCCACCACGTTTGGCGCGATGCCCGAGGTGAGGGGAGCCGTCGAGAAGGTGCATCGCATTCATCGCCCCATCCATGGGATCAGCGAGCGGGGGGTCCCCTACGACGCAGCCGACCGCTATCTCGGTGCCTGGGTGCACAACGCGCTGACCGACTCGTTCCTCACTGCCTTCAACTTCTACGGCACCAGGCGACTCACCGCCGAGGAGGCCGACCGGTTCGTCTCCGAACAGGTCGCCGCAGGGCGTCTCTTCGACGCCGACCCAATCCCGGAGACGGCCACTGAGCTGACCGCGTGGATCGAGGAATTCGATCAACTCGCTCCCTCGGAGGCAATGGTCGAGGCGGTCGAATTCCTGCGCGACCCACCCCTCGACCGACGGATTCGCGGCGGCTACCGAATCCTTCTCGAGGCTGCGGTCAGCACGATCCCGGGTCGGATCATCGAGGTCATCGGGTTGACCCCCAGACCTGGGGCGCGCTTGGCGGGAAAGGCGATGGTGGCGGCTCTTCGCTGGGTGCTGGGGGCGTCACCGTCGTGGAACCTGGCGCTGATCAGGTGCGGGGCCGAGGTGCCCACGGGTCTCTTCCGGCAACGGCTACCGGTGGGTACGACCCGCTGAGGTACCCCTGCCCAAACCCGCCCTCCCCGTTCTCGCCTCCCCGCTCTCGCCTCCCCTGTTCTAGCGCATGGATGGCGTCAGATCCGGCCCGTTCCGGGCGCGAAAATGCGGGACAGGGGGAAGGAGGGCTCGGGCTTGCGCCTGGGGTGGCGCCTTACTCCTCCGCCATGTGAGGGTACCGATAGTCCGTGGGTGGGACGAACGTCTCCTTGATGGCGCGCTGCGAGGTCCACCGCAGCAGGTTCAGCATCGAGCCCGCCTTGTCGTTGGTCCCCGACGCCCGCGACCCGCCGAACGGCTGCTGGCCGACCACGGCCCCGGTGGGCTTGTCGTTGATGTAGAAGTTGCCGGCGGCATGCCGCAGTGCCTTGCTCATCTCGACGATGGCATCGCGATCGCGGGCGAAGATGGCCCCGGTGAGAGCGTAAGGAGTGGCCGTGTCGCAGGAGCGCAGCGTCTCCTCTAGATCCCCGTCGTCATATACATGGACCGTGAGCACAGGACCAAAGATCTCCTCGCACATCAGCGTCGTTGTTGGCGAGTGGGAGAGAACAACGGTGGGCTCGACGAAGTAGCCGGTGGACTTGTCGCTGCCGCCACCGATGACGATCTCCATCTCGTCGGAGGTTCTCGCCTGCTCCAGGTAGGCGCCGATGTTGTCAAAGGAAGCCTCGTCGATGACGGCACACATGAAGTTCGTGAAGTCCATCGGGGAGCCCATCTTGACCCCTTCCAAAGTCTCCTCGAGCCCCGACCGCACATCAGCCCACAGGGAACGAGGGACATAAGCGCGTGAGGCCGCCGAGCACTTCTGCCCCTGGTATTCGAACGCGCCCCGCACCATTGCCACGACCAGAGCGTCGATGTCAGCGCTGGGATGGGCGAAAACGAAGTCCTTACCGCCGGTCTCACCGACGATCCGCGGATAGGTCCGATAATTGGCGATGTTCTCCCCGATGGTGCGCCACATTCCCTGAAACACCTTTGTCGACCCCGTGAAATGGACTCCGGCCAGGTGCGGGCTGGCAAGCGCCGGATCACCAACCTCGGGACCCCGCCCGGGGAGGAAATTGATCACGGCCGGGGGGAGCCCCGCCGCCCCGAGGACTCGCATCAGGTAGTAGCCGGCGAGGACAGCGGTCGTCGCCGGCTTCCACAATGTGACACAGCCCATCATCGCGGGGGCGGTGGGGAGATTTCCCCCGATCGAGGTGAAGTTGAAGGGAGTGACCGCAAAGACGAACCCTTCCAGCGCCCGGTACTCGACCCGATCCCAGATCCCCGGCGCCGACTTCGGCTGCTCGGCGTAGATCTGCTGCATGTAGTGAGGGTTGTAGCGCCAGAAATCGATGAGCTCGGCGGCGGCATCGATCTCCGCCTGGTACACCGTCTTTGACTGATTGAGCATGGTGGCGGCATTGACGGTGTCCCGCCATGGGCCGGCGAGTAGGTCCGCCGCCTTGAGGAAGACGGAGGCGCGATCCTCCCAAGCCATCTCCGACCACTCGCCCCACGCCCGTTGCGAGGAGGCTATGGCCATTTCCACCTCGGCGGCTCCCGCCAGATGGGCCTGTCCGAGGACATGGGCATGGTCGTGGGGACAAATGACGTCGACCAGGTTCCCCGTCTTGACCTCCTCGCCGCCGATGAGGAGAGGGATCTCAACCTTCTCGTCGAGCATGGCTTCGAGTCGGGCCTGAAGAGAGGCTCTCTCCAGAGAGCCGATTGCGTAACTCCGGACGGTCTCGTTCACCGGGTCTGGGATCCGAACGATGCCGTTGGCCATGCTGGGCTTCCTCCTATTCGCAAGCGTTGTGCCAGAGGGTACCCAGCGGCCCTCTCGACCGGACAGCCCGGTACATTCGGGGTGTGAGACCGCTCCTCATCACCGGTTTGGTGACCCGGCCCCGTGAGATTCGCCCTTCGGACCTGGACGAGCTAGCGGGCGCTGCAGGAGGCTCGGTGCCCCTTGCCTCGATCCTCGATGAGGTTGAGCCGTCGGCGAGGGCAGGCTTCGCCACCGTCGTCGCCGGTGACGCCTATCGGGCTTCGATTCCGCTCTCTGACTTGCGAATTGGCGGCCGACTCGAACGAGTCGGAGCTGATGGCACGCTGCGGCTCACCGTTGAACAGGGATCAACCTTGTGCTGGAACGTCAAGGATGTGGTGGCACTCGTGGTCACCGCCGATAAGACGCCCGACTCACTCCCCGAGAAGCCAACCCACTGAGAATCAGCTCAGTTTTCGGTAACCGGCGCGGAAGTAGACCAGGGGATCGCTGAGCTCCGATACCTCGACGCCGTCGATCGTCCCGATGACGACTCCCGAGAAAGCGACCTCCTCCCGGGATACCAGCGTGCAATAGGCGCGATCGGGGACATCGGAGATGACCGGGCCCCATGGCGAATCGACAGTCTGTGCGGTGTTGAATAGTCCGCCGGGGCTGGGGCGAAGCCCGGCGAAGACGTCGGCTAGATGCGTCTGACCCTCACCGAGGACATGGACTACGAACCGCCCCGCTGCCGATACCATTTCCCAGAGATCTGACGTCGTCCCGACAAAGGCATAGACCAGCGGCGGCTCACCCTCGACCACCGCCAGTGACGAGACGGTGAGCCCGGTCCGCGCCCTTCCCTCACCGGCGGTGATGATGGTCACCGGAGAGGCTAGGCGCCCTCGGAGGCGACGAACCGGGTCACGGGCGCCGCGGTCGGGGAGAAACGGGTGGTCGTCGTGGATCATCATTCCCCATTGTGCCCGGCGACCCGCTTCTACCATCGCCACCCATGCCGTCTCTGGTCGGATCGGTCGCCCTGATGAGGCTGATAACGAGACTTGAGAGAAGGCGCGCCCCCATATGGATCTCAATACTCGGCGTGATACCGATGGCGGTCGCCGCTTCTTTCGAAAGCCTCTACCCCGATCCCGCCGCTCGGGACCAGCTGGTCTCCACCCTGGCCGCCACACCGGCTCTCACCGCTCTTCTCGGCTCGGCGCACGGGTCGAGCATCGGGGCGTTGACGGTGTGGCGAATCGGGACCATCGCCACCATTCTCGTGGGGTTGCTCAGCGCCTTCACGGTTATCAGGCATACCCGCGGCGACGAGGAGGCGAGCCGCCGAGAGCTACTCGGGTCGACCGTCATCGGACGGCACGCCCCACTGACCGCGGCGGTCTCCGCGGCGGCGGGAGCGAGCTTCCTCCTGGGGTTCTTGGCGAGCGTGGGGTTGGTGGCCACCGGGCAACCAAGGGCGGGCTCGTTTGCGTTTGGGCTGGTTCTCGCCTTGTCCGGCCTGGTCTTCGCGGCCTTGGCCGCGGTGGCAGCGCAACTCACCGAAAGGGAATCAGGGGCACGGGCGATCGTAGGGTCGCTGCTGGGACTCTTCTTCGCAGTTCGGATGATTGCCGATGGGACCGAGTCGTCGTGGTTGGCGTGGGCATCGCCGATCGGGTGGGGACAGCGGGTACGGCCATTCGCCGGTGAGAGATGGGAGGTCCTCCTCGTGTTCATGTTGGCGATGGCGGCTCTCGTTGCCATGGCCTACGCCCTGGCATCCTCTCGTGACGTGGGCGCGGGAGTCATATCACCGCGTGCAGGGCCTGCCTCTGCTGGTGAGAGCCTGGGGTCGCCCATCGCCCTCGGCTGGCGGCTGCAGCGGCGGGCGCTATTGGGCTGGACCCTGGGATTGGCCGCGGCCGGGATAGGGATGGGGTCGCTGCGCGACGGGTTCGCCCGACTCATCGATGAGAACCCCGAGCTCGGGGAGATCTTCGAGAGACTGGGCGGAGAGAGGGCGATCGGCGACGCCTACCTGGCGGCAGTCTTTGGGATCCTTGGTCTGGTGGCCTCGGCATATGCGATCGGCGCGGTGTCGGTCCTCCACGTGGAAGAGGAGGGCCTCCGCGCCGAGGCGGTGCTCGCCACGGCCACCAAGCGGTGGCGGTGGGCCTCCGGCCACCTGGTCTTTGCGGCGTTGGCCCCAGCGCTACTACTCGGGGCGGCCGGAGTCACCGCCG
>CAZKFU010000058.1:1781-7148 GCA_964552165.1 uncultured Acidimicrobiaceae bacterium | reverse complement strand
GCCAGCAACAGGGGCGCCGGACGGTCAAACCCGGCGGCTGCCCCGGCGATCGCCAACACCGATAGCGCAACCAGCGCCATCAGCGCGGGGCGGATCCGGGGAGTCACCGAACCCATCGAGGGAAGAGCTATCAGCGCCACGGGTGTCATCGTGAGGACGAAGTAGCCGGCGCCCACCGCCACCGTCTCTCCGAGCACCAGCTTCGCGAAAGTGGGATAGACCGTGCCGACGGTAACGAAGACGGCGGCGACGGTGAGCAAGAGTGCGTTTATGGCCAGCCAGCGACTCCGCGCGTGGTCGGGTGACGAGACAGCGGGCAGCGACCGGGTGAGGATCAACCACATACCGACGGCGGCCGAAGCGACGACGACGGCAAACACCAACAGAATCCAGCCGATGGTCTCCGACTCGGCAAAGGCATGGATCGATCCCGTCACCCCGGAGCGGGTGAGGTACACACCCGACAGCATCAGGACGAGGGGAAGTAGAGCCATCCCGGCGATCCAGCGGAGACGGCCCTCCACCGGGCCCTTCGAGAGGTGGATGAACCCGGTGAGCGCCAGCCAGGGCATGAGCGCCGTGTTCTCGACCGGGTCCCACGCCCAGAAGCCGCCCCAACCCAGCTCGATGTAAGCCCAGTTGGCGCCGAGCACCATCCCCGAGGTGACCAAGAGCCAGGAGAGGAGTGACCACCGACGAGTGGCGGCCAGCCAATCCCGATCGAGACGTCCCGTGGCGAGCGCGGAGAGGGTCAAGGCGAACGGCACCACCGCCGCGGTCAACCCGGCGTAGAGGATCGGTGGGTGATACACCATCGCCGGATGCTGCAGGATCGCCAACAGACCCACCCCGTCGATGGCGGGTATGGCCAGCTTGGCGAACGGGGACGCCATCGTCACCCCGACGGCGAGAAAAACCCCGGCCACGGCGGCGAGGATCCCGGCGGCCACCGGCGCCAGATGAGCGAGCCTCTGGCTCCAGAGGGCGATGGCACCCACGGTCAGCATCATCGCCGACCAGAAGAGAAGCGAGCCCTCCATGGCGCCCCAAAGCGCCGCAAACCGATAGGGCCACGGGGTGGCGGAGCTGGTGGTGTCGGCAACATACGTCAGCGAGAAGTCACCCACGAGGAGAGCCCAGGCGAGTACGGCACAGGCGCCGACCGCGAGCAGAGCCGAAGCCGCCAACAGCCGGCGAGCCGCTGCCGCGCGTAACACGGCGGCGAGAGCGGTGGCGACACAACCCAGTGCCGCAACCCATAGGACGAATGTGCCCACAAACGCGGTGTCCACGTCCGGAGCGTATCTGTAGCCCGCCGACTATCGGGACGAGATCTCATTAGCGTGGCGGGAAGGAGGATCGCATGTCATCAGTCACCAAGACCATCCGACTCTCGGCAAGAGCAGGCGGTTCCATAGAGGACGCGGTGCGCACCGCTCTCGCCCGGGCCGCAGCCACCATCTCCGACATCCAGAGATTCAAGGTTGTCCGCGTCGGAGGAGTGGTGGACTCGTCGGGAGCTCCCACCCAGTTCGAGGTGACTCTCGACGTCACGTTTGGAATCAAGGACTCCGTCGAGCACGGATGATCGAGCCTCGCCCGCTGAACCTGGGCGACGGGATCCACCTGATTCCAGCGCCGCTCCCCTTTCAGAGCCCGCCATTTGTCAATACCTACGCCGTCGAGGCGAGTGGCGGGCTGATCCTCATCGATTGCGGCGCCGATTGGGAGCCGGGGCGGGCGGCGCTGCGGCGGGGATTCGAGGACCTGGGACTTGCCGAATCCTCGGTACACACCCTGGTGGTATCGCACCTCCACCCCGACCACGTCGGGATGGCGGCACGGTTAGTCAGGGAGTGGGGGTGCCGGTTCCTCATGCACGAGAGGGCGGCTCGAGGGGTGGATCGGTACAACGACACGCTCGGGTTTGTGGAGAGGACCGTCCGCGTGGCCCGCGCCAACGGGGTCCCGGGCACGTTCCTCGATGCGGTGGCCAACATCGGGGAGCGACCCGCCTACATGCCCCTCATCGACAAGCCCGACATCACCGTCGCCGACGGGGACGAAATCGACCTTGGGGCCGGCCGAAAGCTCACGGTGATCCACACTCCGGGGCACGAGCCGGCGCACGTCTGTCTCCTGGACACCAGAACCGGCATCGTCTTCTCCGGCGATCACGTGCTACCGAGGATCTCACCCGTCATCATGTACGACGAGGACTACGACGACGTCCTCGCCGACTACCTGGGCTCGCTGCATCGCCTGATCGCGATGGGGATCGGGCTCACATATCCAGCTCACGGGACAATCGTGGAGCGAGGCGAGGAGAGGGCACTGCAGATCCTGCTCCACCACGATCGACGCCTGGGTGACATGGCGGAGCTGGTGACGGCCGGGAGCCTGACCGCATGGGACGTGATGCTGCAGTCGTTCCGACCCAACCTCGACCAAGTCCAGACACGCTTGGCGCTCATGGAGACGATCTCGCATCTCGAGCATCTGAGGCTCCGGGGACGGATCTCGATCACAGACCACGACGGCACACGGGTCTATCAGCGATCGACTGGGAGGTGACGCGGGCTCAAGAGATGCCGGTCACCACCGCCGCTCCCGCCCCGAAGGCGAGCAGCCAACTCGCCAATGAGCCGATCAGTACATATTCGGGGTCGATGGCCGGAGGCTTGCGAGTGATCTCGGGGAAGCGGAGGATCGACTTCGCCGCCACCACTAGCCCGGCAGCTCCCGCTTCGCCGACCAGCACCAAGACATAGATGAGCAGCCGCTCCAGCGCCCCTATCCAGCGACCCGCCCTGTTTGCGGCGGGCTGTCCCTCGTGCCTCGCCAGACGCAACACCACCCTCACGATCGCATTTGAGGGGACGGTGAGAAAGAGGGCGACCCCGACACCGACCAGGGCGTCCACCCAGGTCATAATGGCCCCAACTCGATATCGGTCGGCAGGGACGAGACCACGGCGAGCAGGCCGTGACCTTGAACGCGTCGGTTCACCGAGCTCTTGTTCATGTGGAGCTGCGCGGCTATCTCGGTCTGGCTTTGCCCAGCCAGCAATCCGAAGATGATCCTGGCGTCGGTCTCGTCGATGCCCGACATCACCTCATCGCGCATCGCCAGATACCCGTTGAGCGTGCTGTCCCATGAGGTGCCGGTGCGACAGGCGGTCCGGCGACTCCTTGCCACTCCACGCGAGCCTCCCAGGCGCCCTATCCATTCCAGCGCCTCACGGGCTCTCCACCAGCAAGGGCCGTCCTGGTCGAGTGGCGAGGTCTCCTCGCCAAAGAAGAGCTCACCCCACCCCAGTCCGGCGCGGATATCGGCCGTTCCCTTGAGCTGGAGCTGGAGAAGGAGCGACCCTCGAAGGGCGTCTTCCATCCGTAGATAGGCGCCCTGAAACTCATCGCCGATGGTGATGGTCAGGGGTTGCACCGGCGGCACCGAATCGTTGACCGCGCCCAGCGACCGGCGGAGAACCTGCTGAAGCTCCTCACGTTCCCCAGCCTGCCGCGAGGCTATGACATCTCCGACGATGGTGGCCCTGAGGAGTTGTGCCATTCGGGCAACATTAGCTGAGTTGTCGTTAGGGCGCAACAGCGCTCGGGCTATGCCATCACCGTCTTCACCGCAAGCTCCCCCACCTCGAAGACGATGGCATCGGCGGTCGCCGCCGCCACCAGATCGGCTTCCGCCATCCGCACTCGATCGATCATATCCTCTGGAGCGGTGACCGTCACCGAGTCGACCGGGGACCGCATCGAGAGTTTGGCATCCGTCTTGGCGCGCCGCACCCGGCTCAGCACCTCGGCTACGTCATCGAGGATCTCGGGCTCACCGGCGATTGTGACCTCGGGCCAAGGCGATAGGTGCACCGATCCCTCCTGCCACCAACTCCACGCCTCCTCGGTGACGAAAGGCAGGAAGGGGGCGAACAGCCGTAGGTATGCGGAGAGCGCCACCTGCAATGCGCCGCGCGCCGAATCGGCACCGGAGCCGTCGCCGTAGGCCCGCGCCTTGACCAGCTCCAGGTAGTCGTCGGTCCAATTCCAAAATGAGGTCTCCGCCATGTCGAGGGCCCGGGCGTAGTCGAACTCCTCGAAAGCTGCGGTAACACGCTCCACCACGACTGCCAGAGCGGCCAGCATCGAGCTGTCTATCGGCTCCACGACCGAGGAGTCATCGACGTCGCCGCCCAACCCGAGCACGAACCTGGAGGCGTTGAGAATCTTGATCCCAAGTCGACGGCCGATCCTCATCACCCCGTAATCGACGGCGGTGTCGGCCCCGGGTCGGCCCTTGCATGCCCAATAGCGGACGGCCTCGGCGCCGTGCTCCTCTATCAGCGGCATCGGGGTAACCACGTTCCCTTTGGACTTGGACATCTTCTTCCGTTCGGGGTCGAGGATCCACCCATTGATCGAGGCGTTCCACCATGGGAGCGTTTCGTGCTCGTAATGGGAGCGGAGCAGTGTGGCGAACAGCCAGGTCCGGATGATCTCCGGCCCCTGGGGGCGCATGTCCATCGGGAAGACCCTGTCGAACAGGTCCGGATCGTCGTCCCAGTGACCGGCTATCTGCGGCGTCAGCGATGAGGTCGCCCAGGTGTCCATGATGTCGGGGTCACCGACGAAACCTCCCGCCTGGCCACGCTGCGACTCCTGGTAGCCAGGGGGCAAGTCCGAGCTTGGGTCGATAGGGAGCGTCGCTTCCCCGGGAACGATCGGATGGTCGTAATCGATGTTCCCCTCGTCGTCGAGTCGGTACCACACAGGTATCGGCACCCCGAAGAACCTTTGACGAGACACCAGCCAATCACCATTGAGGCCGTTGACCCAGTGCTCATAGCGAACTCCCATGAAATCGGGGACCCACCGCAGCTCCGAGCCCCTCTTCAGGAGCTCGGATCGCAGCGTCTCGTCACGGCCCCCATTGCGTATGTACCACTGGCGACTGGAGATGATCTCGAGTGGCCTGTCGCCCTTCTCGTAGAACTTGACCTGATGGCTTACGGGGCGAGGCTCGCCGTCGAGGTCGCCGGACCCTACGAGGAGCTCCACGATTCTCCGCCGCGCCTGGTTGACGGTCTTGCCGGCCAACTCGGTGTAGGCGGATCGGCCGCTCTCCGCTTTGATCCAATCCGGGATCCCCGGCTGAAAGCGGCCGTCGGGCTGGATGACGCTCCTGGTGGCCAGGTCGAGCTGGCGCCACCAGGTGACGTCGGTGGTGTCGCCAAAGGTGCAGATCATCGCCATTCCCGTCCCTTTGTCCGGGTCGGCGAGCTCGTGGGCCACGACCGGAATTGACACGCCGAAAAGCGGTGAGAGGACCGTCGAACCAAACAGCGGTTGATACCGC
>CAZKFU010000058.1:0-1755 GCA_964552165.1 uncultured Acidimicrobiaceae bacterium | reverse complement strand
GTCATCGGGATGTGCCACCAACGCCACGCAGGAGCAGATCAATTCGGGGCGGGTGGTATCGATGTGCACGGGTTCACCGCCGTCGCGGTGGAAGGCCACGCGGTGGTAGGCACCGGGCCGCTCCCGGTCCTCCAGCTCCGCCTGCGCCACACCGGTCTGAAAGTCGATATCCCACAGGACCGGCGCCTCCTGGGTATATGCCTCGCCACGAGCCAGGTTGCGGAGAAATGCCTTCTGGCTGGTGCGCCGGCAATGATCGTCGATCGTGGCATAGGTCTGAGTCCAATCGACAGAGAGCCCAAGTGTTCGCCATAGAGTCTCGAACACCTTCTCGTCCTCCTGGGTGAGGCCGTGACACAGCTCGATGAAGTTTCCCCTACTGATCGAGAGTGGAGGATCCGGGGTCTTCGCCGGCGGCACGAACTCGGGGTCATAGGGCAGCGAAGGATCACACCTCACCCCGTAGTAGTTCTGCACACGGCGCTCGGTGGGGAGCCCGTTGTCGTCCCATCCCATCGGGTAGAACACTTCCTTCCCCCGCATCCGCTGGAAGCGGGCGATGGAATCGGTTTGGACATAACCGAAGACCGAGCCCATATGGAGAGATCCCGACACCGTGGGAGGAGGGGTGTCGATCGAAAAGATCTCGCCGCGCCTCTTGGAGCGGTCGAACCGGTAGGTTCCATCGGCTTCCCAACGGGCGTCCCATTTGGCTTCGAGGCCTTCCAGGCCTGGCTTTTCGGGGATGTCTCGGGTCATCGGTTTGGAGAGGGTAACGGCGCATTCGATTGCTGGGGCAATCGTCGAGACGAGAGATCCGGGATCAGATAGATTGGTCCCTACTCAGCGGAGAGGCAGATATGACCGAACGTGTAGTCGGGACAGTGACCCACTACTGGAGCGGCTTGGGAGTCGCCGGCGTCGAGGTGTCCGGCGATCTCTCCATCGGAGACACCATCCGCGTTGTCGGCCACACCTCGGATTTCACCCAGGTCGTGGATTCGATCCAGATCGACCATAAGAACGTCGAATCGGCGAAGCCGGGTGACTCGATCGGATTGGGTGTTCAGGAACGCGCCCGCGTCCACGACCAGGTGTTGGTGGTCACCCCCGACTGACCGCCTACCCACACCTTGGGCAGGCCCTCGACCTCCAGCCGAAGGCTGCAAGTCCGCGGGGGTGACAGCCGTCACATGCTCCGTCGGTACTGACCCCCCACGTCGTAGAGTGCTCGGCTCATCTGTCCCAGCGAAGCCACCTTTGATGTCTCCATCAAAGCCTCGAAGGTGTTACGACCACCGACGGCGGCATCCTGGAGATCGGCGAGAGCCTGGCCGACCGTGCTCTCGTTGTGTGCTTGGAACGCACGTAGGTTGGCGATCTGGCGGTCCTTCTCCTCATCGGACGATCGCACCAGCTGGGTGGGGATGACGAAGGGCGAGCCATCCTTGGAGAGAAAGGTGTTGACTCCCACAATCGGATACTCCCCCGACTCCTTCTGTTGCTCGTAGTACAGGGACTCCTCCTGGATCTTGGTCCGCTGGTACTGCCTTTCCATCGCCCCCAGGACACCACCGCGGCTGTTGATCCGCTCGAACTCGGCAAGCACCGCCTCCTCGACGAGGTCGGTCAGCTCCTCGATGAGGAATGACCCTTGCAACGGGTTCTCGTTCTTGGCCAGGCCCAGCTCGCGATTGATGATCAGCTGGATCGCCATCGCCCTGCGAACCGATTCCTCGGTGGGGGTGGTGATCG
>CAZKFU010000057.1:0-7154 GCA_964552165.1 uncultured Acidimicrobiaceae bacterium | reverse complement strand
TGAACCCGAGTTCGCCGATCCGGGTGATCATCGCGGCGAGCACCATCACGTCGAGCACGAGGGCGCTGACGACGGCGACCAGTTGGATGCGGTCGATCCAGCCCGGCGAGGTGGACGGGTCCCGGGCGGACATCCCGTACAACACGAGCCCGAGGACCACGACCAGCAGGGCGTCGAAGACACCGAGGAGATCTCGATCGAACGCCCCGCCAAGCCCGGTCACGGCGTAGACGATTGCGGCGCCGGCGAGCATCACCGCGAAAAGCGGCGTGAAGAGCATGGTGAGCACCGGCGCCATGTTCTCAACTACCCGTTGCTTCGACTCGACGAGCCACGCGGCCACCACGACGGCACCCGCCGCTCCTGAGGGCAACACCCACTCAACGACCCGCTCGATGCTGACGACACCCGTGGGTTCGAGGATGAGCGCGGTCAGCGCCAAGAGCACGCCGCCCCCGAGTGCGATCAACACGTAGTAGATGAACCATTCGCCCGTGAAGCGGACGAAGTCCATGCGCCGCTCGTGCGATCGCACGACCCCGTTCATGTAGGGGTGGGCGACCGCGAACCAAACCACGACGGGCAGGTGAGCAGCGACGAGCAGTTCTGTCGAGCCGCCTTCAATGTACGGGTAGAGGTTGATCACGACGGCAGCGATGAGGAACGGGGCGGCCGTGAGCAGGGACTGGCGCAGGTCGAGTCGCCGTCGCCGGGCGAAGTAGCCGGCGAGGAACGGCATCACGAGAAGGCTCGCGTTCCGCAGCAGCCACGAGGACTCTTGGCTCGGGAACGCCGCGGCCAGGCGCGCGACCTGGATCGTGACGGCCGCCGCAACGGCGAACACCAGCGCCTCGAGCCACCGACTGTCAGGCGTTTGCTGCTCGCCCTCCCCAGAGAGTACGAGCTGCCTCCACAGCCTTCCGCTGTGTTCGCGCGCAAATTCTCGGGATAATTCGTCGAGTCTTCCTATCCGCTTCACAGCGACCAGGAAGGCCTCATCGGCAGCGAGACCGGCCGCGGCCAGATCAGCAATCTGATCACGCAGATGGGTCTCCAACTCCTCCACGTCACGGCCATCGACGGCCGGGCCCTGGCCGACGACGGCCCGCCACTCCGCGATCTCCGACTCCAACCGCTCCACTGGTCATGCCCTCCCGAGCTCGAAGGACAGCAGATCGGCTCCCCCCCAGACGTCACCCAACGCCCGCGCCACGGTCACCCACTGTCGCTTGTGCTCCGCGAGCGCCGCATGCCCCTCATCGGTGATCGCGTAATACCTGCGGCGCCGCTCCTCAAGCGGCGCTCTCCATTCTCTGGTCACGTACCCGAGCCGATGCAGACGATGGAGCAGCGGGTAGAGCATCCCATCATTCCACTCCAGCTCACCGTCCGAAAGCTCCCGAACGCGCTTCAGGATGGCGTAGCCGTAGCTCTCGCCCTTGGCCAGGATGGCCAGCACGAGCGGAGTCGCCGACGCCGCAACGAGGTCTTTGTCGATCTTCACTACCCTCCGATACCTCGAACCAGAATGCATAGAACCACAAGGTATCTTAACCAGTTGTCACGATGACGAGATTGCTATGAGCTCAGCTGGGTAGGGTTCGCGCCTCGGCCTGGCCAAACGCAAGCCTCAGCTTCCTCGCTCATATGTGAGCGAAATCGCTGCAAGCTGGTGTAATCGACTCCTCAAGGGTCTAGCCCACGCTCCCGTGAGCCCGCGATGACCCGAACGTGAGAGAACTAGCGAGGCACGTCGATCAAGCGCCGTATCACCGAATCTGCGCCATTGCGCTCCGTATCCTGGAACCAAGCAAGACGTCGTGTGCGGCAATCCAGCCTCCCGGGCGAGGTTGGTCTCGGGCTGCTTTGTCGGTACCGAGCAGACTCCTGGCACGAACTCGACCCGGCACCATCCCAGGCCAAGGGCTGTGGGCTCAACCGATCCTCTGGACGGGATCCCAGCTTTCACATACACCGACCCGATGCTGGTATTTACACCTGAAAGGAGAAACGTTCTCCCCACACAGGTCAACCGGCTTGGGGGGCGCCTTCTTGAGACAGTTTCGCTCACATATGAGTGCTACAAGCTGAGGTTGGGTCTTTCAGGCGCCTGCCGAGCGTATCGCCAGTCTCCCGGCGTCTTCCTCGGCGACATCGATGACAGAGTCCTGCAGCGGCTCCTTCACCTCGGGTGCCACGTAGAACTCAACGCCTTGTTCCTCGATCACGTCGTCTCCCTCGAAGGGATCCTCCGTGAATGTCAGGCGAACCTGCAAGCTGCCGGTGCCGTCATCTTCGCCGAAGATTCGAACGCCCTGGGTCTCGGGTACGCCCTGTATGCGTCGGCTTTCCTCCACCAACGCTACGGCTCCTGTCGATATGCGGACCATGCCACATCACCACTCTCTCTTGGGGGGCCAACCCCAACCCTAGGCGAGGGTCGAAGTTGTTCAAGCGCGGGTGGGTCGGGGGCTCCGCCGCTTGCTGACCTTGTCCTCGAAGGCGGAGGCCCGGTTCCGGTTGGGTTCAACGACATCATCCGGGCGGTGTCAGCCGCCACTGGGGCAACGGTGGTGGACACCTTTGGACGTCTGGACAACGACGACTTCGTCGGTGGGCAGGACTGTCTCCACCCCAACAAGAGCGGCCACCACAAGATCGCCGAGGTCTTCCGCGAGACCCTGCGCTGACCGCCACCGGACACGCTCTACGCTCTGGGCGGTGTCAGGTCTGAACGTTGCCGGGATCACCCTGGCGGTGATCCTGGCGTCGGCGCCACCCGCTGCCGCCCAACAACAGGATTGCCCCGACTACCGGGGGATCACCTGCCAGGGATGGGTCACCGACGTCGCCGGCGCCCTGGCCGACCAGGGACGTGTGGAGGCGGCCGTCGCCCGTGTGGTGGCGAGGACCGGGAACGAGATCGCGGTGGTCATCGTCCCCGACGCCCAGGGCGTCGATCCAATGCAGTTTGCCGAGGAACTGGGCAATACCTGGGGCGTCGGGTCGGCCGATGGGGACGACGGGGTGGTGGTTTTGGTGGCCCTCGCCGAGCGTCGCACGGAGATCGTCACCGGATCGGGCCTGGAGCTTGAAGACGACCAGCTTGCCTTTGTAGCCGCCCTGGGAGACTCGTTCTTTGCCGATGGGGACTTCGACGGTGGGGTAGCTGCCATCGTGGGTGGACTCGACAGCCTCCTCCAAGGATCGCCCGTGCCCACCGCCCCGGGGGTGACCACACCTCCGATCACCGTCCCCGAGAGTCCGCCCACCGAGGAACCCAGATCGCCGGCGCTCTGGGCTGCTCTTGGGTTGCTGGTCGTTGGTGGCCTCGGAGGAGTAGTCGTGGCGACCGCGCAAGGCAGGAAATCGCGCCAGCGCATGGCGCTAGCCCAGACCTTCGAGCGCATGGTGGACGAAGAGCTGGCGCGCCTGGTGCCTTCGGGTCATGAAGTGGCGCTGCCTGACGATTTCCTGAAGGCTCCACCAGTCGAAGCTCCCGACGTCACCACAGTCCGCGGGCTCGAAGTCTTGGCATCCTTGGCCGGCGGGGCAGCCCCCGAAGATGTGCTGGCACTGACCGCGGCCTGGGCGTCGAGAGCACTGGCCGTAGGCGACGAGGAACGCATCGCCCGACACCGGGAGATGCCCCTGGAGCTACGCGTGTCCGGCGAACAGGAGCTGCTAGAAGACGCCCTGCAGGTGGCGGCCCGGGACGCAGTTGCGGCCGAGAACGAAACCGTGTTCGGCGTGCGCCGCGGCCAGCTGCGGGCCCTCGTCGACGCTCTCCGGCCATACCGGATTGCGGAGGCGTCATCGCGCCTTGCCAAGGACCTTGCCCGCCGCTCGCGGTCGACGGTGCTGGGACCAGCGGTGGTCACCGACCTCGGTGAGCGGATGCTCCAGATGCGCCCGCTGCTCGATGGGTCGCGCCAGCTGGCGGCCAGTATCGCCGAGGTCGAGGACGCCTTCGCCGTGGCGGAGGCCAAGACGGCGCGAATGGAGCGCCTCTACTCGGGTCTTCCTGCGGGCGAGGCACGCCCCGCGGTGGCGGCGGCACTCACCGATCTCGGTGACGACCCCGACGAGGCGCTCAGCCGCTACCAGGCGCTGCTCGATGTCCTCGAGACCAAGGCCCGCCGCCTCGCCGACGACGGGCTGGACCTGGCGGCCACGACCGCATTCCTCCTCATGAACAACGACGGAGGCGAGGTCGACGAGTTTCTGGCCGCATATGACAGTGCGCGCAAGGCGGGGGAGCAGCCCCCTGCTGCCGTCGAGTTCGCGTTGGCGGGCCTGCTCGACACCCGAGAGCGAGAGGATGCCAGGGGACAGGCCCTGGCTCTTGGTTTGCCGGTATCGATCGCTGTCGCTCTGCTACGCCGAGGCGATCGAGCCGTCGCCGGGTACCACGAGCTGATCGACGAGCTGGCGGCGGAAGATGTCGGCGTAGAGGGTCGCCGCACCATCGCTGCCCTGCTGGCTCTGTCGCTCGAGCCGGCGCAGGCTCTGCGGCGTTGGAAGGAGGCTCGGGAAGCGCTCGACGCGGTGGGACTCGAGGGCTCCTATGCCGATGTCGCAGCCGCCTTTGGAGCGTCCGACCCTCGGGGGCCGAAGGTGTTTGCCCTGGCGTATTCGGCCCAACGCCAGGCGCTGGCCCGGTCCTCGATTCGCGACGCCGATCGGTACGCCCCAGAGCTGGCCCACGCCGGCACCGGGGAAGGTCGCGACTCGTGGACAGGAGAGCGTATCCCTGCCCAGATCCGCAGCTTCGATCCGTTCTTCCTCTTCTACTACCACTGGGTGATGACACGGGGTGTCACCGACTCGCTGGGATGGCGGCCCGTTTATGGGGATCAGTCGTGGAGCCGAGACCGAAACTCATGGTTTGGAGGCGTTGGGGGCGGCGGTGGCTTTGGCGGAGGGTCACGGTGGGGTTCGTCTTGGGGAGGCGGCGTCGGGGGAGGAACCGGATTCGGGGGGTTTGGGGGGGGGGGGTTTGGGGGGGGGGGGGGGGGGGGGGGAGCGGGGGCGGGGGGTTTGGGGGGGGGGGGAGGGTACGGTGGCGGCTCGGGCGGCTCGGGCTGGTGATCGGTCTCAAACTCTGAGGATTACCAGCCCCACCGCCAGTGCCACGATGGTCCAGGTGAGCAGCCGCAGCGGCACCTCCCAGGTCCGAAGCAGGCGGGCCCGGTCCCACTTGCGGCCGTCGCCAAAGACGACCTCGGCCATCTCGGTGCGCCGGCGCACAAAGCGCGCCGGTGTGCTCAGGGCCCGTTGTGCCAAGCTCAACAGCGTGGCAGCGGCGGCGACGACGAGCGCCGCCGCCGAGATCGTCTCCGCTTGGGCCCAAAACCCCGTCAAGACGGGGAAACCTCCCCAAGCCACGGCGAACCCCAGGTCGTTGTGAATCAGCCGCGACCACTCCAGCGAATAGCCCATGGCCAGCACGACTCCGGCGACTCCCCACAGCGCCACCCACGGCGACACCACAACCGCTCCTACCGCCGCGATGGCGAGCGAGGCGGCCATGGCCGTCAGCCCGAGGGCCCACAACGTGGTGTTCGTGAGACCCGTTCCCAGCGGGCGGCTACGCACCTCGTCGAAGGCGTGGGCACCGACGCCCAACCCGACGGCGAAGGCGAGCAGTGTTCCCGCCAGCCGTGTCCAATCCAATCGGGGGAACAAGGCGGCGCCCATGGCGACGTAGGAGAGGTGCCACAGCGTGTAGGGGAGATGGAGAAGCGAGATCAGGTCTCCCCATGTCGAGCCGGTGGGGGCGTAGAAGGCGGGCCGATGATCGCTCACTTCTTGCGACCCCACATCACCAGCCCGCCGCCCAGGGAGAGCCGGCTCACGGCGACCTCGGTGAGACCGGCCTGCCTCCACACCTCGGCGAGCTGCTCCGGAGGGTGGCGATCGGCGAACCCATCGATGCTGGGGCCGAGGAACCGGCCTACCCGGTACCAGCCCGGCCCGGCGATCATCCCCAGTCCGGGGAGGCCAACCCTGGTGTATAGCCACCAGAGAGGCCTCCACAACCCTTGGGGCCGACCGAACTCGACCATGCCCGTCCAGCCGCCGGGGCGCAACACTCGGGTCAGCTCGGATATGCACCCGGCAACGTCCTCGACGTAGCGAAGCAGATAACCAAAGGTCACGAGGTCAAAGGTCTCATCGCCAAAGGGGAGCTCCTCGGCAGAGGCCAGGACACCTGTGGCTCCCCGATCGATGGCTGCCGCCAGCATTTCAGGGCTCTGATCGAGCGAGACCACGGCGGCGCCCTCTTTCTCGAGTAGTCGGGAGATGGAACCGGTGCCGGCGGCAATGTCCAGGGAGTTCGATCCGGCTGCCACCCCGAGATGGCTGACCATGTGTCGGCGCCACCTGCTGTCCTGGCCCAGGCTGAGTATCCGGGCCCAACGCTCGTAGCGGCTGCCAAGAGGCGAGAACAGCGCCTGTGCCGTGGAGGTGGGCTTGCTCACATGATGACCGTACCTAGGTGCCAGCCAGTCGGGCCGTGGGCAACGCTGGTTCGGGGTGACCCGGAGATGAGCAATGGTATCGGTCAGGTGTCGCCGCCCTTGCCAAGATGGGGGTGCGATCCTCCGCTGAGTTTCTGCCCCGACGAGCTGCTCACCAGAGACGCCTTGCGCGCCGCGCTGTCGCGACTCGAGATGGCTCTGACTGAAGAGGCGTACGCAGCGGTCTTTGGCGTTGATGATGACATCTCGATCGAGGTGGTCCACCCAGGTGAGCTCGCCGATCTTCTCGAGAGCCTCTTCGGAATCGAAATTCCAAACGAGTGACCCGCACGGTGCCAGTCCTCCTAATCAGCCCTCCGCCCCCAGGAACCGATCGAGGCGACCGAGCGTCGAAGGTCGGTGAAGGACGATCGTCGGGCGCGGTTCGAGGATCTGGCGGGGCTCGTATACGAGCCGCTGCAGCGATTCGCGTTGCGACGCACCGATCGCCAGACCGCGGAGGATGTGGTCGCGGAGGTGATGCTCATCCTGTGGCGACGGCTCGATGAAGTGCCCGAAGGTGCTGCGCTGGCGTGGTCCTACGGCGTCGCCCGTCGCCAGCTGGCCAACGCTTTCCGCGGTCGAGCGCGCCGCGCTCGACTCGCCTCGCGACTGGCGGCTGAACCCGCG
>CAZKFU010000056.1:0-7260 GCA_964552165.1 uncultured Acidimicrobiaceae bacterium | reverse complement strand
CCAGCGGCTCCTCCAGCAGGTAGTCGTTGATGAAGGTCAGGGTCCGGTCGACCTTCTCCGGCACCCACCATCCGATCCCGTGCTCCTGGACGCCTTCATCTGCGACGATCAGCGAGATCATCAGCTGGAGGTTTCCGAGATGGAACTCGCGCGCTCCGGGCTGCTCGGCGACCTCGGGGTTGTACTTGAAGAGGGCGTCGATCGCAGCTTCCTGCGCCTCCAGACCGCCGTTGATAACCGCGAGGTACCCCTCGTAGAGGCCTTCGAGGAATCGGCGTGCCACGTCACGGTTCTCCGCCAGCCAGTCCGGCTGGGCGATGAACCCGTTCCCGTACACGCCGAGGCTGTTCCCGATCCACAACGTGGTGTCAGGCTCCAAGTCGTTTTGCCACCACTCGGGCAGGTTCGGGATCCAGTCCATGACGAAAGCGACCTCGCCGGTCTGTACCTGCGGCATCCCCGCTTCGGGCATGTTGAGCCAGTTGACGTCGTCGTACTCGTGGCCCTGCTGCGCCAGGTAGGCACGAACCAGGGCGTCTTGCTCCGACCGAAGGTCAGTGGCCCCATCCAGGCCGACGAGGTCGTCGACGCTGGTAATGCCTCCCGGCTCCAGGTTGTACACGGTGGTCGGGTTGGTGTGCAGCAGCGGACCGAATTCGACGAGCGGCAGTCCCTCGGCGATCGTGTTCATCACCGCGCTCACCCCGGCGAATCCGATGTCACCTTCGCCACGGCCGATTCGTACCGCCGTGTCACCCGATCCGTAACCCCTGGTCATCGTCACCGCCAGCCCGCGCTCGGCCCACATCCCCTGATCCAGGGCGTAGTAGAACGGAGCGGAGTAGCCCTTGGGAATGAAGTCCAGGATGAAGTAGACGCTGTCCATCGACCCCGGCTGTCCCGTATCACCCGATTCTGTTGTGGTTGTCGCCGTGGTGCCGTCGCATGCGGCCGCCACCAGCGACAGCGCCACCACAATCGAGAGCCAGCCCATCCTTCCTATCAGCCTTCTCATTGAATTCACCTTTCTCCTTGCTCGCCTTCCCAACTGATCTCCCCGTCTCCTGGAACCTTCTCGGATTGCCTCTGAGACGCTCCATGGCCCCCGCAAATCGTTCTCTCTCCGCCTCCAATCACCCCTCTTTACTTCCAGCCACGGTCTCCACACCTTCCGTCTCGGGGAACCTCCGGAGGTACCGACCCAGGCCAGGCTCGGCCGTCATCCGCCCATCGCGGTAGACCACGGTGCCCCTCACGCCGGTCATGACAACGGTCCCTTTGAGCTCTTGGCCCTCATACGCGCTGAAGTCAGATGCACTCAGCAGATCGGTGGCTCTGACAGTCCAGGCACGCTCGCGGTCGATCACCACGAAGTCGCCATCCGACCCTGGGAGAAGGGTGCCCTTCTTGGGATAGAGACCAAAGGCCCGCGCCGTGGCGTAGCTGCCCATCTGAGCGAGGTGTTGCAGCGTCATCCGACCACGGTTGACTCCTTCGCTTAGAAAGACCGACAGCATCAAACCGGTGCCACCGAAAGCGGGACGGGTCGTCCAGATAGACCCCGGGTTCTTCTCCTCCGTCGTGTATGCGATGTGGTCCGATCCGAGGCAGGTGAGCACCCTTTCGGCGATGCCGCGCCACACCTCTGCCACGTCGGTCGAGGTGCGAACCGGGGGCATCACCTTGGCCAACGCCCCGGCCGGGCTGGTGGTGTCGAGGGCGACGTACTGAGGGCCGGTCTCGGCCGCGTAGTCCGTACCCAATGCGCGCACCTGACGCATCTCGGCGATGGCCTCGACCGAACCGATGTGCGGGAAGTACACCGGTACCCGAAACAGCCGTGACAGATGCCCCACCATCTGGATGGCGAGGGCTTCAGAGTTACCGGGCCGGGCTCGATGCCACGCCGGTAGGCCCTCGATCCCTGAGCCTTTGACCAGAGCGCTCTGCCGGCGGACGATATCGGCGTTCTCCGCGTGGACGTTGACCCTGACACCACCCAGCTCGGCGGCTGTCTGGAACACGTCGTATAGGTGCCCGTCGTCGAAGTCGACATCCGCCGTCTCTAGCGAGTCCCCGGCCTCCGGCCGCAGGTCCATCAGGAACGAGCGCCCGAACTCGCCCTTGAGGTTCATGTAGATCTTGAACGAGGTCACACCGAACTGGCGCATGTACTCACCCATCTCGGCCACCTGGTCCGAGTTGAACAGAGCGAGGTGATGGGCGAAGTCCTGATACTGGTTGGCACTGCCCAGCGCCACCTGGTCGGGAAAGGTTCCGAGGTATGACTCGGGTCTCCGGAAGTAGCGGATGACCGTGGTGACACCACCGCTGGCGGCGAAGGCCGACTCTGCCCGGAGCCTCTCCTCCAACGGGGGGAGGAGCCCGTAGTGGATGTGCGGGTCGATGAGGCCGGGAAGCACGTGGCGCCCCTCCACGTCGATGACTTCCCCGGTGCGCTCAACGGTTTCGTTGGCGCCGATCTCGGCTACCCGCCCGTCCTTGACGACGAGCGCCCCTTCGATCTCCCCGCTCTCGGGGAGCACGATGCGTGCGTTGATCAGCGTCAGGTCGCCGCTCACGACGCCCTCCGCAACATGCCGACGATACCGTCAAGCGACGGCTGCTCTTCGATGTGCATAACTCGCTCCGCCACCTCTTGCGCAAACTCGGCGCCGACGCCGCCCCACTCGAGGCATTCGGCGAGCTTGGCGACCAGCTCCTCGTCCGACATCGGGATCTGCGGACTGCCCTTGGCATAGTCCGCCTCTGCGGCGTGGTGAGTCCCATCCTTGAGATAGACATCCACGAACGACCGCATGGTGTGAAACCCGGCCTTGTCGGCATCGGAGTGTGCCCGGAACTCCACCTTGCCGACCATCTCCGCCACGTCTGGCCGCGTCACCTCTGAGTCGGCGAACTGGTGCAGCCCCGCCTTTCGCTCCAGAACGAGAATGGCCATGCAGAACTCCATTGAGAACTTCGCCTGGAGCCCGTTGACCGGTCGGTTGTGGATCAGCGCGTTGGGCATGTGGCGGCTGGCCCCGACGGTGATCCGATCGATTTGCTCTGGTCGGATGTCGTACTCGAGGACCAGTCCCAGCATTGCGTTCATCGCCGGGTGTGTCAGCGAGCCCGAGGGGTGGGGTTTGATCGAGATTCCCGGGGAGGCGAAGGTCCACGGGTCCCCCAGCCGGCCATTGATCGAGGCCTCATCGAACCCTCCTCCGGCGGCGTTGAAGAAGCCGCGGCGAGCCTCGAGGATGTTGTCGGCGCCGGTGAAACCCATACGTGCCAGTGACGAGGCGATCACACCGCTTTCGGCGGCACGTCCGGCGTGGAAGGGTTTGATCATCGTTCCGAAGTTCTCGCGGAGCCCAGCGGCCTGCGATGCTCCGAGGGCCAGAGCCACCAGCTGCTGCTCGACGTCGAGTCCCTCGAGCTTTCCGGCGGCGGCGGCGGCGGCAATGGCACCGATGGTGGCTGTGGAGTGGAACCCGTCCTCGTAATGGCGTGCTTCGATTGCCTCCGCCACCTTGGTCCCAACCTCGACACCCACGAGATAGGAGAGGAGGGTGTCGGCGCCCGACTTCCCCATACGCTCGGCCAAGGCGAATGCGGCAGGCAGGACCGGCGCCGTGGGATGTATGAGCAATCCGTAAACGCGGTCTGGCTTCTCGGAGAGCTGGGTGTCGTCATAGTCGTCGGCGTGGATGGCGACACCATTGGCAAAAGCGGCAAGTCGCGCCGAGGAGCGGACGGCGGTGCCGAGGATGGTGGCTTCAGCGCCGCAGGACTGGCTCTCGACGTGGCCCCTGGTGATGGTGCCTACGTCGCTTCGGGCGCCGGCGACCGCCAGGCCGAGCGCGTCGATGATCGAGCGCTTTGCCAGATAAACCACCTTCTCGGGGACATCTCCGAGAGCGACGCCGACGGCGAACTCGGCTACTCCTCTCGTGACACCCATTCATCCTCCGTGGGAAACCGACCCGACTCGAGCAGGTGAAGCAGGATCAGCCGGGCCTCATCGATGTGCCGATGCATCACCGCGCCGCTCTTGTCCGGGTTGCGACTCCGAATTGCCTCCACCAGCTCGACGTGGCCGGTGGCAGCATCTATCCCGCGACCCTCGGCCCGAATCGTGATGTTGCGGAAACGGGAGACATGGGTGTAGATCTGGCTCACCAGGTGAGCGAGGCGCGGGCTCCTGGCAGCGGCGGTGATGGCACGATGGAACTCGTCGGCAGCTTCGATCGCCTCGTCGTACCCACCACTGGCGACGGCGCTGCCCATGCTGGCGGCCATCTCCTCCATCCTTGAGATCTCCTCTTCGGTGGCCCGCTCCGCCGCCAGCCGTGCCGCGGTCTCCTCGAGCGCCCCCCGGACGCGGAAAATGTCGTCAGCCTCCTCAGGGGTGATCGAGGCCACATAGACACCCTCACGCGGCCGCACGTTGACGAGGCCGTCCTGTTGGAGCCGCCGCAGGGCTTCGCGAATGGGACTCCGCGAGATGGAGAGCTGCTGGGCCAACTCCGACTCGAGCAGGCGGGCTCCCGGCTGGAGCTCATGACGAACGATGGCATCCCGGAGCGCCCGGTAGGCCAGCTCCTGGAGCGAGGGATGCAGGGAGATGTCTTCTATTGCCATCTGATGTGGTGGTCAGTGGTGTATACAGTATGGTGTCGATTGTGTCAACCAGAGCGGCCAAGGCACCTCGGCATCCCCCATCGCCCGCGCCCATCCTGTTGGCGACCACGGGCGGCACCATCGCTACCACCGCGGAACCTGACGGCAGCACCGCTCCCAAACTCACTGCTGAGGACCTGGCTTCGAAGCTCGACGCCGCGGCGTTGACCGACGTGGAGGTGGAGGAATGGGCCAGCGTCCCCAGCTGGACTCTGGGGCCCCCGGAGATGCGCGACCTGGCGCTCCGAATCCGTGACGCCGCACGATCGAACCGCTGGTCTGGGATCGTGGTCACTCATGGCACCACAACGATGGAGTACACCGCATTCCTCACCGACCTCTTTCTCGATGTCGAGACATCAGTCGTCTTCACCGGTGCCATGCGGCGGAGCGATGATCCTGCTGCCGACGGTCCGGCCAACCTGACCGACGCCCTGGCCCTGGCCCGTCACGAACCGGCTCGATCATTGGGAGCCGTCATCTGTTTCGCCGGCAAGGTGTTCGCTGCCCGCGATGCCCACAAGTCCCACCGTGACAACGACGACGCTTTCGAATCGCTCGAAGGGCTACTCGGCGAGATCAAGCCGGAGGGCATCGTCCTCCATCGCGTACCGACCCGCCCCGACGCCTTTGGAGGGACCATCGAGCCATCGGTTGCCCTCGTCAAGGCCTATCCGGGGGCGGATGACGCCGTCATCGAGCTGGTGATCGACCGGGGGGCAAAGGGCGTTGTCATCGAAGCGCTCCCAGGGGCCGGAGGCATTCCACCTCGCATGCAGCCGGCCATCGAGCGCCATGCAGGTGAAGGCGTCCCGATCGTCATCGCCTCGCGGGCTCCCCGGGGGCGACTTCCTTCCCCCCCCACCGGCGGCACCGGTTCGCCACTTGCTGCCCTGGGCGTGCTCTCGGCTGGCACGCTGACAGCAGAGAAGTCGTGGATCCTGCTGATGGCGTGTCTTGGTGAAGCCAAGACCATCGGCGAAGCCAAGGAGCTTTTCACAAAGGTTGCCGACCCGACCATCGAGGAGGAAAGGGTGAAGATATGACTAGCTCATCACGGTTCGACGAGGCCGTGGCGCAGGGTGGCAGATCGGTGGTGGGTCGGCTTCTCCCGGGAACCGACCTCATTCGAGGGCTCGAGGCCGTGTGCGACAAGCACAGGCTCGAATATGCCGCCATCGCCTTCGCCTACGGCAGCCTCTCCCAGGCATCGTTCAAGGTTCTTCACCGCCCGGAGGATGGTGAGCCGCCGACGCTGGTCCCCTTTGTCCTCGACGACCGGGTGGAGTTCCTCGGTGGCCAAGGTTTGGTTTGCCGGGGTGATCAGGGCGAGCGCGCCACCCATCTCCACGGTTCCATCTCGGACCACAACGGCGTGGTGCGGGGTGGCCATTTCGTCCCCGATGAGAACCCGATCTACAACAACCTCGACTTCCTTCTGATCGAGCTGAGCGGAGTAGAGCTCTTGCGAACCCACGATGAGGAGACCAACACCGTGGAGATGATCGTCACCCAACTGGGTGCCGACCGTGAGATGAGGGCGGACACAGATGGTTGCCGCCGCCACACTCGTGCTGCGGCTCGTCGCGGGAGCGATGTTCGTGGTGCAAGGAATCCGCAAGCTGTTCGCACCACCCGAGGTACACCATGGGCGAGCCAACCTGACCAACATGATCAGGTCGCGCGGGCTCCCTGTCCCCGAGCAGACGGCCCTACTGATGAGTGGGGTGGAGTTGCTCTGCGGAACCTTGGTGGTGGTTGGGCTGTTGACCCGGGTGGTCATCCTCCCGCTGATCGTGATCCTCCTCGGTGCCATCGTGCTGTTCAAGATTCGCGACGGCTTCGTCGGCGGATGGGACTGGCCGCTGTCCGTGCTCGGTGGATCAGTTGCCATCCTCCTCCTCGGTGCCGGCTCCTACAGCCTGGACAGCCTGCTCGACCTGCCGTGGTAGCGGAGCAGGCTCGGCACCGGGCTCGGTGAGATCGGCGAGTGCAACCCGACCTAGCGGGCGGGATGTGGCGTCCGAGGGGCACCTTCCGGGTGGTGGCGGCGGGCCTCTCCGTGACCACGACGTCGGTGGCCCCCGTGTTTCTCGCCGGTGCCCTGGCCGTTCAGATGGCTGCCGAGTTCGGCTACAGCACCCGAGGGATCGGCGTCACGATGGCCGCCTTCTATGTTGCCGCCACGGCAGGCTCGGTGTCGTGGGGACGCTTGGCGGATCGCATCGGTTGGCCCCATTCCATCTTGCTGGGTGGCGCCGGCTGCGTCATCGGGTTGGCCGCCCTCGGGCTCCTCAGCCGCTCGCTCTTCACGGTGCTGCTCATCCTGATCTTCGCCGGCCTCACCAACGCACTGGCCCAACCGGCGGTCAACCTGTTCCTGGCCAGACAGGGGCCGGAGACACGGCGTGGGATCATCTTTGGCCTCAAGCAATCGGCAATTCCGCTTGCCACGCTGCTCGGCGGGCTGTCAGTCCCCGCCATTGCCCTGCGGTTCGGGTGGCGCTGGGTGTTTCTCATCGCTGCCGGGCTCGGAGTGGTGGCCCTTGTGTCGGTCCCGCGAGCGGCCAAAGG
>CAZKFU010000055.1:3087-7265 GCA_964552165.1 uncultured Acidimicrobiaceae bacterium | reverse complement strand
CGGTGGCGACCGATCTGTACGCTGCGCTCAACTCCTGACAGAAGGCAGCGGTGGTAACTCCCAACGGCTCCCAACCCCAGGTCATGGTCCTCACCGGCATGTCCGGAGCGGGTCGCTCCTCGGCCGCCAAGATCCTCGAGGACACCGGCTACACCGTCATCGACAACCTTCCGCCACCTCTACTCGACGACGCGGTGCAGCATCATGACCTCCACGAGCGAAGAAAGCGATTGGCCGTTGTCATCGACTCCCGGGGCGGGCTCCCGATCGGCGAGCTCAAGGAGGCGGTCACCGAGCTGGCCCGACAGGGCGTCCGCACCCTGGTGGTCTTCCTCGATGCCGAAGACGAGACGATTGTGCGTCGCTACGAGGAGAACAGGCGCCCCCACCCCCTCGGCGGAGCGACCATCACCGACTCGATCAGCGCCGAGCGGGCCTTGCTCGACGAGGTCCGCGAGATGGCCGACATCGTCATCGACACCTCCGAGCTCAACGTGAACGGGTTGCGAGAGCGTCTCATCTCCGAGTTCAGCGAAGCCGATCGCCCCGAGATGCGGGTCTCATTGCGCTCGTTCGGCTTCAAACACGGAGCACCCCGGGACGTCGACATCATGTTCGACGTCAGGTTCCTCCCCAATCCGCACTGGGTGGCAGAGCTTCGCCCACTGCGGGGAACCGACCCCCAGGTGGCCAGCTATGTGTTGGAGCGTGAGGAGGCGGGTGCCTTTCTCGATAGGATCGAAGACCTGCTGACCTTCCTGATCCCCCGATTCGAGGCCGAGGGGAAGTCCTATCTGTCGATCGGCATCGGCTGCACGGGGGGTCACCACCGCTCGGTGGCCCTGGTTGAGGCACTGCGGGGACGGCTCTCGGAGCGGGGGGTACCGGTGAGCGTTCGGCACCGCGACATCTCCACGTGATCCCTCAGACCGAGACAGAGATCCTTCCTCTCCTCCTCGACCCGAACGGGCCCCGGGTGACCGTTATCGGCGGCGGCCACGGTCAGGCCGCGGCCCTGGAGGCGATACAGAGTTATGCCTCGAGCATCAGCGCCCTGGTGTCGGTGGCCGACGATGGAGGATCCTCGGGTCGTCTCCGGGGGATGGGGATACCGGCCCCCGGCGACGTCCGGCGGTGCCTACTCGCCCTCACCCCCGAGCCCACGCTTTGGACCGAGTTGTTCGCGCACCGCTTCCGCGACGGAGACGTAGCCGACCACTCGCTGGGAAACCTGATAATCGCCGGACTCGCCGACATCCTCGGCGACTTCGAAGCCGCCGTCGACACCGCGGCGCGAATGATGAATTCCCTGGGAGCTGTCATCCCCGTCACCAGTGTCCCGGTGACGTTGGCGGCGATGGTTGCCGGGCAGTGGGTGGAGGGTCAGACCAATGTGGCCAAGGCGAGGGGGGTGATCGAGGCCCTTCGCCTCGAGCCCAGCGACGTCCCGGTGAGTGGCCGCGCCCTGGAGGCGATCGCCGTGGCCGATCAGATCGTGCTCGGCCCGGGAAGCCTCTACACCTCTCTGATCGCCGCCCTGCTGGTCCCCATGCTCTCCGATGCCGTGGTAGCGGCGACCGCGCAGAGGGTCTTCGTGCTCAACCTGGTCACCCAAGACGGCGAGACGTTGGGCGCCACCGGAGGGCAGCACCTCCAGGCCCTGAAGGCACATGCCGGCCTCGCCGGGCCCGGCGTGGTGGTCGCCCACCAAGGCCCGCTCGAGACACCGCCGAGTCTGAGTCGCGTCGAGGTCGACGACGATGACGCCGCCGAGCTGGGCTGGCGCGTCGTGCGCGATGACGTCGCCGACGAGACGGCGGCATGGCCGGCGCACGATCCCATCAAACTGGGCGCGGTGCTGGAGACACTGCTTCCATCGAGCTGACGTGACGGCCTATCGCACCCTCGACTCATTCGATGTGGCAGGGAGGACCGTGCTGGTGCGCTCCGACCTCAATGTGCCACTGCGGGACGGTGAGGTGACCGACGACTTCCGCATCAGCGCCGCGCTACCCACTGTGAATGCTCTGGCCGAACGCGGGGCCCGAGTCGTTGTCTGCTCTCACCTGGGCCGACCCGAAGGCCCCGATCCCGAGTTGAGCCTGCGCCCGGTGGCGCAGCGCATGGCGGCCCTGACCGCCAACCCGGTGAGCTTTGCATCCGACACCATCGGCAACCAGGCCAAGGAGGCCGCGGAGGACCTGTCACTGGGCTCGGTGCTCGTGCTGGAGAACACCCGGTTTCTCGACGGCGAGACCTCCAACGCCGACGCAATCGCCGATGGCCTGGCGGAGCTGGCCGATGTCTTCATCCAGGACGCCTTTGGCTCGGTTCACCGCGCACACGCTTCTACGGTGGGGGTAGCGACGCGGGTTCCCTCCGGGGCCGGGTTGCTGCTCGCCTCCGAGCTCGAGGCTTTGGGTCGGTTCCTCGGCTCACCGGAGCGCCCGTTCACCGTTGTCCTCGGCGGCGCCAAGGTCTCCGACAAGCTCGGGGTGGTCGGGAGCCTGCTGCCCCGGGTGGACAAGATGCTCATCGGGGGAGGCATGTGCTTCACCCTTCTCGCCGCCCACGGCTACTCCGTTGGCAATTCGTTGCTCGAAGAGGAGATGATCGGCGCGGTGAGGCGTATCACAGAGGGCCCTCACGGCAGCCGGATCGTCCTACCCAGCGACATCGTCGTCGGCGCCGAGTTCGCCGAAGGCACGGCGCCGACGATCTGCGACGCCCGCTCCATCCCAGACGACATGGTTGGCCTCGACATCGGCCCCGATACGGCACTGGCGTTCGCCGGTGCCATCGGGGGCTCGGGTAGCGTCTTTTGGAACGGGCCGATGGGTGTCTTCGAGTGGGAGGGGTTCCGCGGCGGGACCGAGGCGGTGGCGGCGGCGCTGGCGGAATGCTCGGGGTTCACCGCCGTTGGTGGGGGCGACTCGGCGGCAGCGATCCGGTCATTGGGGCTGGAATCGTCGGTGTCTCATCTCTCCACCGGAGGGGGAGCCGGGCTGGAGCTGCTCGAAGGCCGTACCCTCCCCGGGGTTGCCGTACTGGAGAGATGGGTGAGATGACCGAACGCAAAGACCTCATGGTGGGCAACTGGAAGATGAACGCCACCCACCTCGAGGCGATCCAGATGGTGCAGAAGCTGTCGTACCGGCTCGACCCCGGCGACTACGACAGGGTCGACGTCGTGGTGTGCCCGCCGTTCACCGCGCTGCGGTCGGTCCAGACCGTCATCGAGGCCGACCGGATGCTCATCGGGCTCGCCGCCCAGAACGCCCATTGGGAGGACGCCGGTGCCTTCACCGGGGAGATCAGCGCTCCCATGTTGGCCAAGCTGAGCGTGCGTCATGTCATCGTCGGCCACTCCGAGAGGAGACGGCACTTCGCCGAGACCGATGAGGTGGTCGCCAACAAGAGCAAGGCCGTCCTCGCCGCCGGGATGTCACCGATCGTGTGCGTGGGGGAGACCGTCGAGGAGCGTGAGGCCGGAGAGGCGGAGAGAGTGGTTTTGGGCCAGCTGACCGCGGCCGTCGGGGGCCTCGACCAGGGCCAACTGGCGGCCTCTGCCGTGGCTTATGAGCCGGTGTGGGCCATCGGCACCGGACATCACGCCCTGCCCGAGGATGCCGGGGTCATGGCCGACGTCATCAGGGAGGAGCTGGGGAACATCTCGGGATCGTCGGGCGAGATGACGAGGATCCTCTATGGAGGCTCTGTCGACGCCGGCAACATCAGGGACTACATGGCAAAACGGAATATCGACGGCGCTCTGGTGGGCGGCGCCTCGCTCGACCCCGATGTCTTCGCCGCCATTGTGAGGTACCGGCTGTGAGCATGGGGCTACTTCTCCTGCGCCACGGTGAGTCGACGTGGAACCAGGAGAACCTGTTCACCGGCTGGACCGATGTCGATCTCACCGAGAGGGGAGTGGCGGAGGCCCGGGACGCGGGCCGGTTGATGTCCGACGAAGGGCTCGAGTTCGGGGTGGTGCACACCTCGGTTCTGCTGCGCGCCATCCGCACCGCCGACATCGCCTTGGCCGAGATGGGTCTGTCATGGCTCCCGGTCAAGCGTTCTTGGCGTCTCAACGAGCGTCACTACGGCGCGCTTCAGGGGCTCGACAAGCAGGAGACGGCTGCCGAGCACGGCGCCGACCAGGTGAAGCTGTGGCGTCG
>CAZKFU010000055.1:0-3077 GCA_964552165.1 uncultured Acidimicrobiaceae bacterium | reverse complement strand
GCCCCCGCTCGATCCAGACGACGAGCGTCACCCACGACATGACGCCCGGTATGCCCAGCTACCCCCCGACCTGCTTCCCGCCACCGAGTGCCTCGCCGATGTGATGGAGAGGATGCTGCCCTGGTGGCACGACCAGATCGTCCCCGACCTGTTGGATGGGCGACGGCCGATCGTGGTGGCACACGGCAACTCGTTGCGGGCGTTGGTGAAACACCTCGACGGGCTCACGCCGGAAGAAGTGATCGAGCTAAACATCCCCACCGGCATCCCGCTCCTCTACGAGGTCGATCAGGACTTGGCCCCGGTCGACAAACGCTATTTGGGCGACCCGGCCGCCGCCGCGGCAGCCGCCGCCGAGGTGGCCAAACAGGCGGGATGAACCCGCCTTGACAACCTCAGCTTCCAGCGCTCACATATGAGCGAAATCGAAGCCGGTTTGACTCCGAGGGTTTGGCCCAGCGCGATCTCCTTTTACGACGGTGAACTGGGAATACCACACGCACTGGGATAACCTTGTAGGTGAATGGCTGTCATAACCGCGATCGCGATCGTCTTTCACGTCATCCTGTCATTGGCGCTGGTGGCGCTCATCCTTCTCCACTCGGGAAAGGGCGGCGGGCTATCCGACGTCTTTGGGGGCGGGATGTCGACCTCGAGCCTCGGGGGCTCGACCGTCGTGGAGCGGAACCTCGACCGGCTGACGGTCGTGGTCGGAGTCCTCTTTGCGGTGAGCACCATCGGCCTCACCTTCCTCTTGGGAAGCTGACCCACCGATATACTCGCCTCCCCGGGCTTCCTAATGCACAGGGCGTCGCATCCGACGCGATCTGCATTGAGAATGGCCGAAACACGTCGGAGTGGCGGAATTGGTAGACGCGCTAGGTTGAGGGCCTAGTGAGCTAATAGCTCGTGGAGGTTCGAGTCCTCTCTCCGACACTCGACTCAACGATCCGAGCCGATTCGGACTCGGGCCAGCTTCGTCCCACGCCGATAATGTTCCATGGGCCCTGGTATGAGGTCATGATTCGTGGCGCTGTGCGAGTTGTTCTCGCAACCTTCCTGGTCACCGCCTGCACCCCCACCACCTCGTCCTCGACCACCACCACGGCGGTGCCGACCACTCTCACAGACACCGTCCCGACAGTCGATGCCCGTGCCTACGACGTGCTTGCCCTCGCCACCCACCCCAATGGTGTTCAGCTCCGTGTGGATCGCATCGAGGTGTTACCCGACGCGATCGTGGTCTCGGGAGGCGTCGCCAACGGCTCGCTGTTCGGGATCAGCATCAACCGCGGTGTGACCGAGTTGAGGTTGGAGACCGGTGAGATCGCGCCGCTCCTGGGACGGATGGACGCGACACCCATCGATCCCAGTGGGGATCGGAATTTCGTCCTCAGCTTCGCCACTCTCTCGGAGCCGGATGTCGTCACGCTGATCTTCAATTCGGGCGGAGGGTCGTCGCCGGTCAACCCTGCCTCGAGCTCTCCCTCCTTCGAGCTGGGACCCATCCCCCTCGATCCCGACGAGACGCGGGCTCCGCTGCCTGATCCGGTGCCGATCCGCCGATCCACGGTGGGCGCCACGGGCGTGGAGTTGCAGATAGAGGGCATCAATTACACGGAGAATCGGATCGGGGTGTGGGTGCGGATCTCCAACCCCCTTGCCACCGAGACAAGGATCGCACCCACCGTCGCCCCGAGCCAATTGGTCGACGACCTCGGCAATCGATATCCCCTCGTCCTTCCCGAGGGCGAAGGGTGGATCTCGATACCGGCGGGAACTGCCCAAAGCGGCGTTCTCTCCTTCGCAGGACGAATCCACCCCGATGCCGCCACGCTCAGCCTTGGCTTGAACACCGGGGCGAGAACGGAGCTCACCGCTGAGGACATACCTCTTTCCGGCGAGACCGCCGGCCTCGCGCTTCCCGACCAACTGGTGATCGGCGCCGCCGTGGACCATCCGACCGGAGTCCGAATCCAGATCGGCCGCGCCATTTTCACCGACACCGGCATTCAAGTACCACTGGTCGTCACCAACGACAGGGATGACACAGTGGCGCTGGCGGCCACGAGCACCCTTGCCGTCGACGACCTGGGCAACCGGTACCCGCTGGTGCCGCTTCCCGGCAATCCACAACTCATTATCGATGCCAACACCACCATCGAAGCCACGTTCGTGTTCTCGGGCCGGGTGGCGGACGTCGCCACCGAGATCTCGATGATCTTCAACGCCGGGCGCTCTGCCGACGACCCCGGCACCAGGCAACCGTCCTTCCGGTTCGGTCCTTACCCGCTGCAGCGGACGGGGCCCGCCCCCGAGCCGGTGACGGCGATGGTGTTCGCCATCGGCAACCGCAGTCGGCTGGTCGATGACGTCCTCGCCAGCTCTCAGGTCGATCAGATCACGCAGACCCTCACCCGGTTCGATGCCACCGAGGTCGACGGTGGCTTCCGGCTCACGCTTCCCGACAGCATCCTCTTTGACTTTGCCAGCGCAGAGCTCAGACCTGATGCCGCCCAAGCCCTCACCTTGATCGCCGACGTCCTCCGCTTTTTTGAGGGCGATTCGGTGATCGTGATCGGGCACACCGATTCCATCGGCAGCGCCGGCGCCAACCATCGCCTCTCTGAGCAACGGGCGCAGAGCGTGGTCGAGGCCCTTGAGGACCTCGGGATCAGGGCCGATCGCTTGACGAGCGAAGGTCGTGGGGCCTCCGAGCCAGTCGCGCCCAACACCACCCCCGACGGGGAGGACAACCCCGAAGGTCGCCAACGCAACCGGCGTGTTGAGATCGTCGTTCTCACAGACCGCGATCTTCCTCTCCCATGAGCTCTGCGCGCTGGCACCAACCTGGACGGCGAATGCCGAAACCGGCGTCGATTTCGCTCAAATGTGAATGCCCGAAGCTGAGGTTCGTCTAATCGATGATTCTGCCGACCCAGAGGCAGGCACGCCACCACGGAATATGGTGTGGGCACGGCAGTGATTTGGAGTCGGGGCGCCGGGATGGGCCCCATCTCCTGAGGTCAACGTCACCGCTCGTGGGGGGGCGGTGACGTGCCTCATCTCCACCCACC
>CAZKFU010000054.1:2105-7266 GCA_964552165.1 uncultured Acidimicrobiaceae bacterium | reverse complement strand
GGTCACGGAACGGCATCCGCATCCAGCGGCTCAAGGACAAGCTCGGCAACCGCTCCAACGCATCGGCGGAGATCGAGCTCGACGGCGCCCAGGGGCGACGTGTCGGTTCCGAGGGTCGAGGCGTCCCCACCATCATCGAGATGGTGAACGGGACCAGGCTCGACTGTGTCTCCGGCTCGGCGGGGCTTATGCGTCAGGCAGTCAGCCAGGCCATCCACCACGCGGTTCATCGCTCCGCGTTCGGCTCGCCTTTGATCGAGAAGCCGCTGATGCGCAACGTCCTCGCCGACCTAGAGATCGAGGTCGAGGCTGCCACCACCTTGATGATTGCCGTGGCATCGGTCCACGAGGACCCCGACAGGGCAGAGCTGGGACGAATCCTGACTCCCTTGGCCAAGTTCTGGGTCACCAAGCGGGCTACCGAGGTGGTGAGAGAGGCCATGGAGTGCATCGGCGGGAACGGATACGTCGAAGAGTCGATCCTGCCCCGCTTGTTCCGCGAGTCACCGCTCAACGCCATCTGGGAGGGCTCGGGGAACGTGATCGCCCTCGACTTCCTCCGTGCCGTCTCCCGGCAACCAACACTGGTCGACTCGCTCCTGGCCGAGCTGGAGCCGGAGCTGGATGCTTCGCCCGAGCTGGCCGGTCTGGCTCGTCAGCTCGTCGACCGCTTCCGGTCTCCCATCGATCCTGAGCACGAGGCGCGCTCACTTCTGGCTTCGCTGGCGACGACGGTGTCGGGAGCCCTCCTCTTCCGGCATGGGCGCCGCGAAGTGGCTGAAGCCTTCCTCCTGGCGAGGGTGATCGAGCCCCAAGCGGGCGTTTATGGCACCTTGTCGCACGGGGTCGACACCGGAGCCATCCTCGACCCCGTGGTGGCCGGGCTCTCCTAGTGGCCCGTCGCCCAAATAGCTGCGCGGACCACTAGAGCCGTTCCCTGAGCCAGGTGATCACCTCACCCACGATCTCCGGCCACTCGGGCTCGTTGAAGAGATCGTGGCGGAGCCCGGGATAGGTGCGCCTCTCGACCCCGGGGAGCTTGCCGGCCGCGGCGGTACAAGTCGGAGAGACGATGGTGTCATCTAGACCATGGAGGATCAATATGGGGATGGAGACTTCGTGCAGATGCGCTGCAGCACGCTTTCCCATCTGGAACATCCCGTTGCCCAGGGGCCCAGTTACCTTCCGATAGATGAGAGGGTCGGAGAAATATGCATCACCGACAGCGGGATCACGTGAGAGCTGGTCCCTCCTGAGGGCCTGTGGGAAACGAACTCTCGGCAGGACCCAGGACAAGATCGGAGCCAAGGCTTGCTGCCACGGTGCCCCGCTCTCGAAAGCCGGCGAGCGCAGAACGGCGAGGTCCGGTTGTGTTCGATCCTCCAGCAAGTAGCCAGCAGCGATAGTCCCACCCATGGAGTTGCCCAGCAGGACAAGTGGCCTTTCCTGTTGGCGCGCCCAGACCACGTGAGATTCGACTTGGTCAAGGTACTGCGAAAAGTCATCGATGTGTCCCCGGCGACCACCGGTTCCGCCGAAGCCAATCAGGTCGAATGACCGGACGGTGAAACCCGCCTCTGCGAAGAGTTCGCCGACCTTCTCATACCAGCCCGAGTGCTCGGCGATGCCGTGGATCAAGACGATGGTGGCTATCGGATCACCGGCTTCCCACATCCTCACCAGCTCGGTGCCAGCGTCGGGATGGTCCTGGGGATGCGCGGTGCTGGGCACTGTCACTCCTTGTAGAACGGTGGTGCTGTGACCGTAGCGCTCACCCAGCGATCACGGATGCCGATCTCAACGGTCCCCTTATCCATCGGTGGCTGCAGATAGCCAAGCCCGATGCCCCGGTTGAGTATCGGGCTCAGGTTTCCCGAAGTGACCACTCCCGTGGATAGCTCGCTGCGAATCGGGTGACCTTGACGGGGCACTCCCCTGTCATCGAGGACGAACCCGGCAAGTCGCCGCTCTACTCCGATTGCCGATTGCCGACGCAGCGCCTCGGCCCCGACGTAGTCGCGATCCAAGGTGACGGCGAAGTCGAGACCTGCCTCCAGCGGCGTCGTTGTCTCGTCGATATCGAGTCCCCACAGCGTCAGCCCTGCCTCGAGGCGGAGGGTGTCGCGGCTGCCGAGCCCGCAGGGAACCGCCCCGGCGTCCATCAGGTCGGAGAACAGGGCGGCTGCCAGGTGATCGGGGACACAGATCTCTCCTCCCCTCTCCCCGGTGTACCCGGTCCCGGCGATGGCGACCTGAGATCCGGAGTAGTCGAGCTCGAGAGCCCGAAATCTCGGTGGTGTCTCGCCGACGACCGTGGCGAGCAGGCGCGGAGCCTCCGGGCCCTGGACCGCCAGGAACACTGTCCCCGGGACGAGGTCGGTCACCTCGCACCCTGGCTCCGCCGCGAGCGCCGCCATCACCCTTTGATGGTTGGCGGCATTGGGGAGCACCCAGAACCTGTCGGCTTCCAGCCACCACACGATGATGTCGTCAACGATGCCCCCGGCGTCGTTGAGCATCATCGTGTACTGGGTGCGACCAGGCTCGATCCGGTTGAGATCGTTGCACATGATCCGGTCGAGGGCGGCTCGAGTTCCCGACCCGGTGAGTTGGAAGCGCCCGAGATGGCTGACATCGAAGACGCCGGCCTGGTTCCTCACGGCGCGGTGCTCGGTGAGAACCGACTGGTAATGCACAGGCATCTCCCAACCACCGAAATCGACAAAGCGCGCTCCGAGAGCCTGGTGCGAATCGTGAAGCGGCGACCGCTTCATCCCGTCAGGCTGGCGCCGCGGTCCTCGAGTCGGACGATCTCGGGTTTGCCTGGGATGCGGGTTGGCGGGGTGCGCTCGACCAGGTGGTCGGGCTCTTCCAGCCCGTACTTGACGACCAGATGGAGGTAGTCGCGTTGGTAGAGGATCTTGCATCGCACCTCTGGGTAGAGATCGCGGAGAGTGCGGACCTTGCGGTTCTTCTTGGTCACCAACTTCTGGTTCATCGTGGTGATCTCGATGAAGAGGTCGTCCTCGGGGAGATAGAAGTCCGGCGTGAAATACTGGGTGGGCTCATTGGTCTTGGACCAGCCGATCGCAAATGGTGTCGGCTCGTATTGCCACTCGACACCGTAGAAGTCGAGGAGGAGAGCAAACTGGCGTTCGCTGTTATGGGCGAACTCGACGTCGTGAGCCGTCTGACTCTGCGTGATCAGGATCGGCCCGCCTCGATCGCCGGATTCATTTGCATGTCAACCGCAGGATACAGCTCATGGATGTCTCCCTCGACCTCTTCCTGAACCGGGCCGACTGCTATCCCAAAGACTCCCTGGCCGCGGCGGAAGACGTCGACTACCTCGTCGGCGCTGTGAGCGGCGTAGATGGTTCGACCATCGCTGAGAAGGGTGACATCGGCGAGCGGCTGTTTCGAGGCAAGCTGCTCGCGCAGTATCTCGACGGCCGAGCGAATCTTCTTCAGGCTCATCCCGGCGTCGAGAAGCCGTTTGATCACCTTGAGCTGGACGATGTCGGTGAAGGAGTAGCGCCTCTGTGAACCGGAGCCCTGTGCCTCCTGCAAGGATGGCTTGAGGAGATCGGTGCGGGCCCAATAGTCGAGCTGCCGGTAGGTGATACCCACCAGGCTGCAAACCTGCGGCGCCCGCAGGCCTAGCTCGGGGTTCTGGTCCATGTCTCGACCTCCAAACTAACAGCAGTGTAATTCTGCTCGGGCCAAGCTAAGCGCGGCGGGGTGTGACTGTCAACGCTTTCCTGTGGAAAACTCTCCGGGCGGCCGGGAAGCGCTCAGGATTCGCCGAGGAAATCCTCCACCGTGGCCTCTTCGAGAAACTCCCGAAACCGGGCGATCTCGTCCTCTTCGTCGGCAGCCTCGCGGAACTCGACCCCGGCCTCGTCGAGCAGGGTTCGAGATGCCTGGACATTGGCGCCGGTGCGGACGGCTAGGGCTATCGAGTCCGACGGCCGACAGGAGATGCTGACGTTTCCCCCCGACGTCCCCAGTATCAGATCGGCGTAGTAGACAGAGTCCCGGACTTCTGTGATCACGACATGGTCGACCCGGGCCCCGAGAGCCTTGACGGCGAGCCCAAGGAGATCGTGAGTGAGCGGCCGCGGCGGTTCGATCCCCTCCATCGCGGTGGCGATCGCGGTGGCTTCGGAGGCGCCAATCCAAATGGGCAGGTAGCGGGAGCCGTCCGACTCCTTGAGAAGGACGATGGGTTGGTTGGAGGGCAGCTCCACCCTGACGCCTAGGACGTCCATGGGGACCAACTCGCCGTTACCTGGCATACGGTCAGGTTATCACCGGGGTTCCGCAAGCGACTTGGCGAGCACGGCGCGATCGTCGACGAAGGCCTCCATGTCGAGGACCGCCCAGACCGAGGGCAGATTGCGGTAGAGCCCCTGCCAGTCAAGCCCATACCCGATGAGGTATTCGTCGCCTACCTCGAATCCCCGATACTCGATGGGGACATCGACCAGCCGTCGCTTCGTCTTATCGAAGAGGGCGACCGTCGCCAGAGAGGCAGGCCCTCGATCGGTGAGCATCTTGCGGAGCACGGTGAGAGTGAGTCCGGTGTCGACGATATCCTCGACGACGATGACCGGTCGATCGGTGAGGGGTGTCATGGCATCCATGGCAATCCGGATGCGGCCTCCTTCGCCGAATCTGTTGAGAGCAAGGAAATCCACCTCGGCCTCGGTGTCCATGGCTCGGACGAGATCGGCGGCGAACATCATCGCCCCGTTCATCACCGTCAGCAGCAGCGGGTTGCTGTTCCGGTAGTCGTCACCGATGGCCTTCCCCAGCTCGGAGACCCGAGAGGAGATCTCTTCGGAGGTGATTACCTCCGAGGCGAAGCTGAAGCTCATCCCTGCGAGAACACGTTGAATACCCACCCCAAGGCCTCGACCAGGTTGCTGGGCCCCCGGTCGGGCTCTCGGACCGTGGCCAATGTCTCCGCACCCTCGGTGGTAGAAAAGGCTGTGGCGCCCCTGCTGCCCGAGAAGGCCTCAACGCCGGCTTCGACGGCACCGACGTCGATCGAGGCCCCGGGTCGCGTCGTGACATAGGCCGAGTTGTTGAGGGCGCTGTCGATGACACCAAGGCCATGAAACCCGTAGTCGAAGAGGGCGGTGACGTCATCGAAGTG
>CAZKFU010000054.1:0-2095 GCA_964552165.1 uncultured Acidimicrobiaceae bacterium | reverse complement strand
GTCGCGCTGGTGTACCTCGCGGCGGGATGGATCGTCATCGAAGTGGCCTCGGTCTCCGGTTGAGCCCATCACCACCGCATACAGCCTGCGCCCGTTTCGCTCGGCGGCGGCCACCAGCACCTTGGCGGCACGGGGTGTGTCGCCGGTCTTGATCCCGATTGCCCCGTCGTACTCCTCGAGGAGCTTGTTGTTGGCGGGCCCTCCCCTCGGCCACCCGCCCGGGGTGTCGGGGATCACCAAAGCCCGTGAACGGGCGAGACCGGCGAACGTCTCGTTCTCCATCGCTCGAGTCGCAAGGGTGAGCATGTCTCGTGCCGTCGAGTAGTGGTCGGGACCGTCCTTCCCGTGTGGGTTGCTGAAATGGGTGTTGGTCATGCCGTATTCGGCGGCCCGAAGGTTCATCAACCCTACGAACGAGCTGACCGAGCCCGCCACGTGCTCGGCGATGGCAAGCGCCGCGTCATTGCCCGACTTGACTATGAGACCCTTGACCAGGACCGAGAGCGGGAACTGTTCCCCGACCGACAGCCCCAATCGCGATCCCGTGACCGCCGTTGCACTGGAGCTGATGGTCACGATCGAGCTCTGGTCGCCAAGCTCCAACGCCACCAGCGCCGTCATGATCTTGGTGGTCGAGGCCATTGGCCGCTGCAGGTCGGGGCCGCGTTCGCTGAGCACCCGATCGTTGGTGGCGTCATAGAGGATCCATGTCTGGGCGCTGAGCTGGGGCGTGGTCCCTATCGGCAGCCCCTGGCGAGGCGGGGTGGGGTGGCCGACCGGCACCGCCAACGCCGCGCCCGGGATGAGAAGAACCATGACTGTGATCGCGGCCGCGTTTCGAAGGAAGGATTTCATCATGTGGTGAGGGCGCGCAAATCGGCCACGAGCATCGCCTTGTGGAGGGCCTGAATCGACTCGGCGCAAGACGCAAGAGTATCGCGGGCCTGGGCCTGTGCCTCGGCGTTGGTGGCGCGAAGGAGCGGCGCCGTGAGTTGTCGCAGGATCTCCGACTCGCGATCCACCCCCAGCCGGACTGCTCGGAGATGCCTCGCCTCGAGGCCGTTCTCCATCAGGCGTCGGGCCTCGACGGCGATCACCCTGGCCTCGGGCCCGAAGACGGTGCTGCCATCGAGTGGCTTCAGGATCCCGTGGCTCTGCAGATCATCCAGCTGGGCATCGGTGAGAGAGGAGATGCGGAGGAGATCGGCTCGGGTCAGAGGCTCTCCCCCATCAGCGAGTGAGGAGAGCGCCGAGTCGTCCTCGTCATCGAGAGCCTCTCCACGTTCCCACATCGTCAACTTCGACTTGATGACCTTGAGGGGGAGGAAGTGGTCCCTTTGCTGCTGGAGGATGAATCGAATCCGCCGCAGATCGCCGCGGCGAAACTGGCGGTAGCCGCTGGATGTCCGGTCGGGGTCGATGAGTCCTTGCGACTCGAGGAAACGCAGTTTCGACACCGAGACGTCGGGGAAGTCTTCGCGGAGGAGATTGATCACCTCCCCGATGCTCATCTGGTCCAGGTCAGACATCTCCGTGTGCGACCAGAAAGTGGAAGCGCCCGACGAGGAGCTCGTCGCCGGGGACCAGCAGCGAGCGGTCGATCCTATCCCCGTTCACGTAGGTTCCATTGGTGGACCCTGAATCCTCGACGGCCAGCTTGTCTTCATGTACGACCAGGCGGCAGTGGTGGCGGGAGACGGTGACATCGTCGAGGAAGATGTCACTCTCGGGGTGACGCCCGATGGTGGTCAAGCCCTCGCCGAGAACGTAGCTCATCCCTGCTCGCGGGCCTTTGTCCACGACAAGGGCGAAGCCTTCCAATCCCTCGACGCTCGCTGCCTCCTCCGGTGTGAGCGGATGCTCGGCCCGGTCGGAGATAGGCACATAGACAACAGTCGGGTCTGTCTCCTGGGCGTCGGGGCCCTGAGTCTCGGGCTCGGAGTTGGCTCCGGGCGGCTGGGTCATGGTCGGGGATGATAGAGAGGTCGGACGCCGAACCCGCCTACCGCCTTGTCACTCCGTGAGGTCGCGATAGGCGTCGGCCGCCAGGAAACCTTCGAGGTCGGCCTCTTCGGTCTCCAGCTCGACGAACCAG
>CAZKFU010000053.1:0-7266 GCA_964552165.1 uncultured Acidimicrobiaceae bacterium | reverse complement strand
TGAAGGGGGTGGAAGACGTCACGTGTCACCCCCCTCGCCCTAGCTGCGCTGGCGCCGGTCCCCCCGCAAGCAGGGGGACAACGGCTTGGCGGGGGAACGCGATACCCTGACCGGCCCGTTCTCCTCCCATGTCTTCGCGCCTGCTCAAGACCCTCGTCATCGCTGCCGGTGGCACCGCCCTGGGTGTCGGTGCCTTTGTCGCTACCCGCGCCCCGTCGCAGACGCCCATAACCGTTGCCCTGGTTACCGAGGAGACGACAACGACCACCACGGCGCCGGCTCCGACGACCTCCGTTGCCGCAACCACCACCACCGAGCGCCGGGGCTGGTTGGTCATCCAGGGGGTTGGTGACGTGAACACCGACCCCAACTACATCCCGGCCTTCGTCACTCAAGGCTACGAGATCGCCTTCTCTGGTCTCGAGGGCCTCTTCCTCGAGGATGACCTGACCGTGATCAACCTCGAATGCAGCCCATCACAGAGCGGGAGCCCCTCGCCAAAACCCTTCGTCTTTCAATGCGATGAGGATTCGCTCCCGGTCATCGCCGCCGCCGGGGTGGAGGTCGCCAACCTGGGAAACAACCATGGTCAGGACTACGGGAAGGAGGCGATGCTCCGGGGGCGGGATAACCTGATCGCCAACGGAATCGCCCCAGTCGGGGTCGGCGCCGACGCCGCCGAGGCCGGGGCACCCGCTGTCTTCGAGATGAAGGGCTGGCGAGTGGCGGTCATCGGGTTTGGCGGCGTGTATCCGGGGCTCGACTGGTTCGCCACCGAAGACCGAGCCGGGATGCGCAATGGCGACGACATCCCCACCATGGTCGAAGCCGTCCGCGGCGCCAAGCAGATCGCCGACATCGTGGTGGTGACGATCCATTGGGGAGTGGAGCTGGACCTCGAGCCCCGCCCCGACGATGTGGAAAGGGCGCGGGCGATGATCGAGGCCGGCGCCGACGTCATCTTCGGGCACCATCCGCACCGTCTCCAGGCGCTCGAATTCATCGACGGTCGCCCGGTTGCCTGGTCGCTGGGGAACTTCGTCTGGCCCAACTTCTCCCGGGCGGGATCCACGACCGCCATCGCCCGAGTGGTTGTCTCGCCAAACGGTGAGTTTGATGCTTGTCTTATCCCCGCGTTCATCACCAGTCCGGGGCACCCCGAAACCACCGGTGAGGCGCCCTGCGCCCCCAAAGAATGATCCGTGACACATAGAGATCAACCAACCTCCAACACCGGCCGGGCCCGTCTCGTGATCGGCGTCTTATTGCTGGGGGCCGCACTCCTCGGGGCTCCCCGCCTCCTCATGGGACGAGAGACCCCTTCGGGCACCTCGATACCGGAGACCACGGTGCCCGATGCGACGGCGAACACAGATCCCGCCGGCGGAACCACAGCCCCGGACGGGACGACCGTCCCCACGCCCACGACCCAGCCGGAGAGAGCCCGCGACGTGGTCCCCGCCTGGACGATCGGTCAACCCTGGGGGACGACGCCGGGGCTGACCATGTTCCGCGGCAACCCCACTCGCACCTACTACGGCGGAGGGCCGGTGCCCGACAACCCGTCGGTGCTGTGGAGTTATCCGGACTCAGGGATGTGCTCGACGGCAACCAACCTCGGCGAGACCGCCGTCTGGTGCGGATTCGGATGGACCGGTCAGCCCATCGTCTGGGAGCGGGACGGGTTGACCGAGCTCATCTTCGGTGCCTACGACGGAGCCATCCATTTCGTCGACGCCGCCACCGGGCAAGCCCTCCGCCCCAAGTTTCAGACCGGCGGGCACGTCAAGGGGTCGGAGACCCTCGACCCCGACGGATACCCCCTTCTCTACTCCGGGTCGCGGGACGGGAAGCTGAGAATCCTGGCGCTCGACCGGTCGCCGGTGGAGGTGTTGTGGTCGATGGACGCCACCGACGTCGACGGTATCTGGAACAGCGACTGGGACTCCAACCCGGTGATCGTCGACGACATCATGTATGAAGGGGGAGAGAACGGCTGGTTCTTCGCCTACGAGCTCAGCCGCGCCTACGACTCCGAGGGGATGGTCACGGTGTCGCCCAGGGCGCTGCTGCGAATGCCCGGCTACGACCAGGCATTGATTCAGCTCTCGGGGAGGAACCTCTCCATCGAGAACTCGCCGGTGATGTTCGAGCAGAGGGTCTACTTCGCCAACTCGGGAGGGAGGATCGTTGGGCTCGACGTGAGCAGGATCCGCGAGGGAGTCGCCCCCGTGGTCTTCGATTATTGGGCCGGCGGCGACATCGACGCCACCATGACGGTCGACGAAGAGGGGATGCTCTACGTCTCGGTCAATGTCAAGCCCGATCAGGTCGGTCCCGGGTATCGCACCTCCGCCAACATCGCCCGCACCCGGGAGGTGGGCCAGCTCCTCAAACTCGACCCCTACACCCAAGGCGACCCGCGGCTGTGGGGTGTAGATCTCACCTCCGGCAACGACCAGTCGGGAAGCTGGGCGACGCCCGCCCTCCACGACGGTGTCGTCTACCTCAACACCCACCTGGGGAGCCTGATCGCGGTCGACGCCTCCTCCGGTGAGCGGTTGTGGAGCGACTCTGTGGGCTGGCACTCCTGGTCGTCGCCCGTCGTCACCGACGGCAAGCTGGTCACCGCCACCTGTGCCGGCGACGTCAGGGCCTACGACCTGGCCAACCCGCGGTCTCCGGTGCGGCTGTGGTCGGTGAGCCTGGGAGAGACCTGTCTCGAGGCCACACCCGCCGTCTGGGACGGCAAGATCTACATCGGCTCCCGTGACGGGTACCTCCGTGCGCTCGGTTGAGGCGGGGGCGATGCGGGCGCTGATGGCCATGGGGGTGGCGCTCCTCTTGGCGTCGTGCACCGCCGAGTCGGTGGAGTCGTCGACCACCGAACCGACACCATCGACAGTTGCCGAGACCACGACCACGGTTCTGGTACCCACCGTCGATGAGTGCCCGGCGGCGCCATATCGAATCGGCAACCTGCCTCAAGGCGTCGGTTCGGTCGCCCCCGATCCCGACGAGATTGCGCTCGACGCCATAACCTCCATGGGGGGGACTCACACCACCTTCTACGGAAACACCGACGGCGAGGTGGCCATCGCACTGGTTCGGGGCACCTTCCCCCTGGAGTGGCCAGAGCAGTTGGGTGAGGTCTTTATCGACGGGACCCGAGGGCTCGCCGCATTGTTTCCAGACGACCAATGGGTTGTGGCCTGGCGGGAGCAGCCACAGGCGCGCTGCGACCACTACACGATGGTGTTCTACCCACCGGTTGCCCCGTCCGACGTCGAGGCCACGATTGCCTCGATGGATCGGGTCGGGGGATAGCGATTCGCTAGCAAACCAGCTTCTTGTCTGCCTCCAGCAGCCGCGCCGCGAGCCCGACAGCCAGCTTCTTCCCGATGGCCGGTATCCGGTCGAGCACGGTGCCGAAGTCCCGCCGGTGCATCACCAGCAGGGTGGAGTCGCCGGTGGTGCTCACCGTGGCCGACGAAGGCTGGTTGAGAAGCAGCGCCATCTCGCCGAAGAAGTCACCCGGTCCCAGATCGGCGAGTCGCCGGTTGTTGCGGTTGACCACCGCCGAGCCCGACACGATGATCCCAAACTGCTGACCGGCCTGACCCTCGACGGTCAATGTGGTATCCGCGGCAACCTCGGCCAGATCGACATGGCTGGCGACCTCCCCGAGCTCCTTCTTGTTCAAGGTGGCGAAGAGCGGGACCTCCTCGAGATACTTGATCTTCTGCGTCTTCTTCACTGAAGCTGGCCTCCTAGTGTCGAGCACACAGATTACGTGTCACGACCGTCGGTGTCGGCCGTGGCGTCCTTCCACAGCTCGCCGACGGCGGCCACGCTTCCAAGGACGCCGGCGGTGTCAAGGGGAAGAAAGATCTTGGTGGCGGTGCCGTTGGCGATGCCTTGGAGTGCTTCGAGATAGCGGATGGCCACCAGGTCGGGGGTGGGGTCCCCGGAGTGGATCGCGCCAAAGACCCTCTCGATGGCGCGTCCCTCACCCTCGGCGACCGTCTCCTTCTGGTAGCGCTCGGCGTCGGCGACCCTCTTGATGGCTTCGGCTTGCCCGTCGGCTTCGAGAATCTGGGACTCCTTGACTCCCTCCGCCCTGAGGATGGCTGCCGCCTTGGAGCCCTCGGCCTCGGTCACCGCGGCGCGCCGGTCTCGCTCCGCCTTCATCTGGCGGTGCATGGCATCGGTGACGTCAACCGGTGGCTCGATCCGTTGGATCTCGACCCGAACGACCCGCACCCCCCACTTGTCGGTGGCGTCGTCGAGGATCTGCCGCAGCTTGGCGTTGATCACTTCACGCGAGGTGAGCGCGGCGTCCAGGTCGAGATCGCCAACGACGTTACGGAGGTTGGTCTGTGCCAGCTTGGTGACAGCCAGGATGAAGTTGCCCACGTTGTACTGCAGCTTGACCGGGTCGGTGGCCTCGTAGTAGATGACGGCGTCGACCGTGACCACCACGTTGTCCTTGGTGATGACCTCCTGTGGGGGGACATCAATGACCTGCTCTCTCATGTCGACCTTGGTGAGCCGCTTGACGAACGGCATCACCCAACGCAGACCCGACTCGACGGTTCGCTCGTACCTGCCCAGAAACTCGATAAGCCCCTTCTCGAAGGGTCTCACCACCCGGAACCCGGCGGCGGCGATCAGTATCAGCGCCGCCGCCAAGACGGCGAACAGGAGGATCACTGGTTGCATTCTCTGTTCCTTTCCTTACCTTTCTCGGAAACCTTCATCAGTCTTCCTCGACAAACAGCCTGGCGCCCCGGACATCGATCACCACCACGGTACGACCCGCCTCTATCGCCGTGCCCGCCGCGGCGCGCCATTCCTCGTTCTCGACCCGGACCATGCCCGACCCGGTCATCGGGTCGATGGCCTCGAGGACGACCCCTCTGGCGTTGACCCACCGGTTGGCGCCCACTCGCGGCTGGTTCTCCTCGTCTTGCCTGGTGATGAAGCGGCGCAGGTAGGCGAGGGCAAAGAACGAGACGCCGAAGAAGACGAGCCATTGCGCCAGCACCGCCGCTCCCACCCACGCCAGGATTGCCGCCACCGCGGCGCCGATGGCGAACGGCAGGAGGAAGAACCCTGCGGTGAAGATCTCACCAATTCCCATGACTATGGCGAAGATCGTCCACAGCCAGCGCCAGATCTCGGTGTCCACATTTGCTCCTTCCCGCGCCGCCACTGCGACGGCGGCGATTACCAGGGCCGCCCCTGCCCCGTACATGATCATTTCCCGACGCGCCTGGCGTCGTGTCTGGGCGCGACCGGTAATGACGTCCTCCCAGGTATAGCGCGTCCCGCCGCTCCGCATCTCTGCGGCCCAGCTTTCGGCGAAGGCGGCCACGTCGCGCCCGATGACGCTGTGGATGGTGTCTCCTGCGGCAACCGCCTGCTCCAGGTGCTGGGCGAGCTCGACACCCATCTCCTCGGCGGCAGCGCGCGGCACTCCCGTCTGGCGCCAGTAACGGATGCAGTCGGAGACCACCGCCGTCAGCTGCCGTATCTCACTCATCTCGTCCTCCCTTCAACACCGCTTCGACCCCATCGCGGAATCGGTACCACTCACTCTTCCACTGCGCCAGTGAAGCCCTCCCCTTGCCCGAGATGCGGTAGTACTTGCGAGCGGGGCCCTCGGAGCTCTGGACCAGGTATCCCTCGACCACTCCCTGCTTCTGCAGCCGGCTGAGCAATGGATATATCGATCCGGCCCGAGCCAGACCGAGGCCGCGCTCCTCGAGCTTCTTGACCATCTCATACCCATACGAGGGCTCTTCCTCTATCAGCGAGAGAAGGCAGATGTCGAGAACGCCGTGAAGAAGCTGGGTGCCACGATCCTGCCGTGCCTCCCTAGGTATCATGGAAGACATGATATCAGGCGCCACAATAGGAGTCAACGGGGTTGGCGGCTCGGGGCGGCAGATCGGGTGGGGTAGCACATCTCGTTCTCCACCGCCTGGAATCATGACCCCCGCGACGGCTCGCCATTGGGTCGGGTTCGCCGAGATTCGCAGGATTATCGGCACGGTCCGACGAGTTGATATAGTAACGCTTAGATTTTCTCAAGGATGAAAATGAACCCCGAGATCTTCACCACCAAGACGCGCCAAGCGGTTTCCGACGCAGCTGCGCTCGCCGCCACCCGGAATCACTCCGCGATCGAGCCTTCCCATCTGGCTCTAGCCCTGCTGGGTCAGCAGGACGGGCTGGTCTATCCGCTTCTCGACAAGCTGGGGGTGTCACCGCTGGAGTTGAGGAGAAGGCTCGAGACCGAGCTCGATGCCGCTCCCAAGGTCTTTGGCGCCCAGGAGCCGGCTCCGAGCCCGGACCTCACCCGGCTGCTGACCCGTGCCGATGGCTTCCGGCTCGAGATGAGAGACGACTACCTGTCGGTGGAGCACCTGCTCCTGGCCATGCCCGAGACATTGGGGGTAGCCGCCGAGGCGATACTCGGCGCCCTGGCCGAGCTGCGTGGCAGCCGCAGGGTGACCAGCGAAGATCCGGAGGCGACGTTCAACGCCTTGGAGCAGTATGGGCGGGACCTGACGGCCGCAGCCCGAGGCGGGAAGCTCGATCCCGTGATCGGGAGAGATGACGAGATTCGCCGTGTCATCCAGGTCCTCTCCCGCCGCACCAAGAACAACCCGGTCCTGATCGGGGAGCCCGGGGTGGGCAAGACCGCGATCGTCGAGGGCTTGGCGCGCCGTATCGCCGACCGGGACGTCCCCGAGGGCCTCAAGACCAAGCGCATCGTGGCTCTCGACCTCGGGTCGATGGTGGCCGGGGCGAAGTATCGAGGTGAGTTCGAGGAGAGGCTCAAAGCCGTCCTCGCCGAGATCGCCTCCGCCGAGGGAGAGATCATCACCTTTCTCGACGAGCTGCACACATTGGTCGGTGCCGGTGCCGCCGAAGGGGCGATGGATGCCTCCAACATGCTCAAGCCGATGCTGGCGCGCGGCGAGCTCCGACTCATCGGAGCCACCACTCTGGACGAGTACCGGAAGCACATCGAGAAGGATGCGGCGTTGGAACGACGCTTCCAGCCGGTCTTCGTCGACCAGCCAACCGTGGAGGAGTCCATCGGCATCCTCCGCGGGCTCAAGGAGAGGTATGAGGTCCACCATGGGGTGAGGATCACCGACTCGGCGCTGGTGGCGGCAGCCGTCCTCTCCGACCGCTACATCACCTCGCGCTTCCTCCCCGACAAGGCCATCGATCTCATCGACGAGTCGGCAA
>CAZKFU010000052.1:342-7306 GCA_964552165.1 uncultured Acidimicrobiaceae bacterium | reverse complement strand
AGATCGATGGGCTCCGGCATCAAATCCTCGTCGGCCGACAGATCCGGTGAGGCGAGCACGGCACCGGCCTTCACCCGGTCCCGAGCGCGAACCGAAACCCCGTCGAGCGTTACCTCCCCTCGATCGAGCGCTCGCCGCGCCGCCGATCTGCTGGCCCCGGTGAGCGCCGCCAGCGCCTTGTCGGCGCGTTCGCCCGCCAGCTCCGGCTCTATCACGAATGAGACTTCGTCCTCCATGAGCCGATGATTATCACTGCTACCGCGATTGAGATCGAAGCGTCGGCGAGGTTGAAAGTGGGAATGGGGCCGAGGTCTATCCAGTCGATGACCTTTCCATCCACCAAGCCATCTCCTCTTGCCACGCGATCCACCAGGTTGCCCAACGCCCCTCCTATCACCAGCGAGAAGCCCACCGTCTCGTGCCAGGGCCGCTCCTTGCGCAGGGCGACGATCAGGTAGATGGACACCGCCAGCGCCGCCAGCGCCAGGAACGTCCCGGCATCGGGCAGCATCGAGAACGCGGCCCCCGGGTTCTCGGTGAAGCGGAACCCAAGGACGCCGTCGATCACCGACACCGGCCCATTGGCGAACTGCCTAGACGCCCAACGCTTGGTCAAGAGATCGGCAGCCACCACCGCGATCACCGTGAGAGCGGAAACGGCGGCGCGTGCCCTCACGCCCTGCGGGCGCAGTCGACACAAAGGTTCGCATAGGGAAGTACCTCGAGCCGCGCCACGGGAATGGCGTTCCCGCACGACTCGCAGAGCCCGTAGCTGCCCTTGGCGACACGATCCAAGGCGTGATTCACCTTTTGCAGGAGGTCGATGGTGTTTTGCGAGATGGACAGCTCCTTCTCGTACTCGAACTTCATGGAGCCGGCTTCGGCGTTGCCGGGATCGGGGCTCCTATCCGAGGAGCTCTCGGTCAGGCGCGCCTCCTCCATCTCCTGTTCCTGTTCGGCGATGAGCCGGGCAAGCCGTTCCTGCTCCTCCAGCAGCCGCTTCTCGAACCTTTCTACCGTCGACTTGGCCAGTTTCCTGGTCACTTCTCTCCTCGAAAATAGGGCGGAACGTTAGCAAGGTCGTCCCTCCAACCGGGATAGAGCCAACACGATCGCATCCGGGTCGTCACCGGATGCCAGGAACACTTTGCGCCTGCTCGTCATTCCCGAGATCAACCGCACCGGTCCCGCCACCGCCTTCGACAACAACCTCTCCGCCTCCCGGTTGGCGCTCCCTCTCTCGGGCGGAGCGCTCACCCGGAGTCGCAACGAGTCTCCATGGGTCCCGGTGATCTCGGATCGCGATGCGCCGGGGACGATCCAGGCCCTGATCATGACCCCACCGGGCACGATCTCGGCAAAGGGAGGCGTTTCCACGTCCAAACCTTATGGCCGGGATCGGCAGCGGGCCTACCATCCCGGCTCGCAATGCCACCGGAGCCCAGTTGACACCCAGCCGAGGCCAATTCTCCAAAGTCGATGCCAGGGTCGATATCCCGGCCATGGAGCGCGAGATGCTCGACCTGTGGCGAGAAGGCGACGCCTTCGCCGAGTCGGTGCGGCGCCGCCCCACCGACAACGAGTATGTGTTCTACGACGGCCCTCCGTTCCCCACCGGGTCCCCCCACTACGGCAACCTCCTGGCCGGTGTCATCAAAGACATGGTGCCCCGGTATTGGACGATGAGGGGCCATCGCGTGGAGCGCCGTTTCGGCTGGGACACGCATGGATTGCCGATCGAGATGGAGGTTGAAAAGGCCCTCGGCATCTCGGGTCCCCGCCAAATCGCGGATTTCGGCATCGACCGGTTCAACGAGGCGTGCCGAACCCGTGTCCTCGCCAATACCGAGAACTGGGAGCGGATCACCAACCGCATCGGCCGCTGGGTCGATTTTGAGAACGACTACAAGACCATGGATGTCGACTTCATGGAGAGCGTGTGGTGGGTCTTCAAGCAGCTCTGGGACAAGGGGTTGATCTACCGCGACTTCAAGGTTCTCCCCTACTCGTGGGGGGCCGCCACCCCATTGTCCAACTTCGAAGCCAACCTGGACTATCGCGATGTCGAGGACCCATCGGTGACGGTCCGGCTCCCGGTCACCGAAGATGGCTATGGGGCCGCGGCCGGGGATTATCTCCTCCTCTGGACCACGACTCCGTGGACCCTGCCCGGGAACCTGGCGATCGCCGTCGCCGAGGGGGTCACCTATGCCCGAATCGCCGACAACGGCGACCATTACTGGATAGCCGAGGACAGGGTGGCAACCGTTTTTGGGGAGGGCGCGGTTGTGGTGGGCAGGGCCCGAGGGTCGGACTTATTGGGGGTCTCCTATGAGCCACCCTTCGACTACTTCGGCGAGTACCGCGATCGTGGGGCCTTCCGCGTGATCCCCGGCGACGATGTGTCCACGGACGAAGGGACCGGGCTGGTTCACATGGCGCCGGCCTACGGCGAGGCGGATTTCTATGCACTCCAGCTGGCGGATATCGATGTCATCGTGGATCCCGTCGACGCCGAAGGCCGATTCACCGCCGACGTTCCCGACGTCGCCGGTCTCAATGTGAAGGATGCCGACGCCCAACTCGTCGAGCTGCTGAGGTCATCGGGAAAGCTGGTGCACTCGGGCAGGATCGTCCATTCCTATCCGTTCTGCTATCGGACGGGGACACCGTTGATCTATAAGGCTATCCCCACCTGGTTTGTGGCTGTCGAGAGCATCCGCGATCGAATGGTGGAGCTCAACCAGGAGGTGCACTGGGTCCCGGCGCACGTGGGAAGCCGTCGCTTTGGCAACTGGCTGGCCGGGGCCAGGGATTGGGCCATCAGCCGAAATAGATACTGGGGGTCCTGCATTCCGGTTTGGGAGTGCGAGTCGTGCGGCGACCAGGTGGCGGTGGGCTCGATCGATGAGTTGGAGGAGTACTCCGGGACCCGGCCCCATGACCTCCACAAGCACATCATCGACGAGATCACCTGGCCGTGCCCGTCCTGCGCCTCCACGATGAGGCGAATCCCGGAGGTGCTGGATGTCTGGTTCGAATCGGGGTCGATGCCGTACGGGCAGGTCCATTATCCGTTTGAGAACAAGGAGCGGTTCGAGGCGTCGTTCCCCGCCAAGTTCATCGCCGAGGGGCTCGACCAAACCCGCGGGTGGTTCTACACGCTGCTGGTGCTGGCGACCGCTCTCAACGACACCCCCGCTTTCGAGAACTGCGTTGTCAACGGTCTCATCCTCGCCGAGGACGGCCGCAAGATGTCGAAGAGCCTCAAGAACTATCCCGATCCGGAGTTGATCCTCGATGAGGTGGGCGCCGACGCGGTTCGTGCCTTCCTCATCAATTCACCCGTATTGCGGGCCGAGCCGCTGCGATTCAGCAGGGATGGCGTGGTCGAGGTGGTGCGGACCGTTCTCCTCCCGCTGTGGAACACCCACTCGTTTCTCACCACGTACGCCGCAGCCGACGGAATCACGCTCGATGACCTCCACGCGGCTCCCCCACCGGCCTCCCGCCCCGAGATGGACCGCTGGATCCTCTCGGTCTTGCAGAGCCTCATCGCCGAGGTGAACCAACAGATGGAGGGTTACTACCTCTACAACGTGATCCCGCCAACGCTGGCGTTCATCGACGACCTCACCAATTGGTACGTGAGGCGCTCCCGCCGGCGCTTCTGGCGACCTCGGGGCGAGGGCGAGGGGGCCGATGCCGACAAGCTCGCCGCCTTCGCCACTCTGTACGAGGTCCTGACGACGTTCGTTGAGGTGCTGGCACCCGCCCTTCCTTTCATCACCGAGCGGATCTACCAAGACCTGGTGGCCGATCTTGACCCCGACTCGGTGCGCAGCGTCCATCACCGCGACTTCCCGGTGGCGGACGCCGATCTGATCGATGTGGAGCTGGAACGGTCGATGACCGTGGTGCGCGAGGTCGTCCGCATGGGCAGGACCCTCCGCAAGCGGCATCAGCACAAGGTGCGTCAGCCGCTCCCCCGTCTCACGGTGCTCACGCATGAGCTCTTTGTGGCGGCGGCGGTCGACGCTCATGGCGAAGTCATCGCCGACGAGCTCAACGTCAAGGAGGTGAAGGCTTCCTCCGAGGAGACCGGCCTCGTTGAGCTGGCCGCCAAGGCCAACTTCAGGGTGCTCGGGCCGCGACTCGGGTCCCGAATGCCCGAGGTCGCTCGAGCGGTAGCGGCGCTGCAACCGGATGACGTGCAGCGAGTCCTCGATGGCGGCAAGGTCGACGTTGCCGGAGAGCAGCTGAGCGCCGATGATCTCGTCATCGAGCGGCGGCCGAGCGCCGGGACGGTGGTTGAGTCCTCGGGACTGCTGGCAGTCGCTCTCGACACCGAGCTCACTCGCGATCTCGAGTTGGAGGGGATAGCCCGTGAGGTGGTCAGCCACATCCAGCGCATGCGGCGCGAGATCGGCCTCGACGTCACCGATCGCATCAGTGTCGGCTGGTACTCCACTGACGAGGCGATCGCCGCGGCGATCGCATCTCACGCCGGATACATCGGCGCCGAGGTCCTGGCTGTCGGCGTCGAGCGGATCGGAGAGTCAATAGGGGAGCAGATCGAGGTGGGAAGCGGATCGGCCTGGTTGCAGGTTTCGGCTGCCGGCTAGATCGTTAACTGCGTTGCCAAGGGGCCCGGGTCGTTCCCTCGATCTCGTCGATCTCCTCTGAGCCCGGTGTATGCCGCCCAGACCCGCCAGCCTGATCCGGATCCGCCCTCTCGTCGCCCGCGGCCAACTGTTCCGGATCGGCGCTCTGCTCATCAGGCGAGGTCGACTCATCCCCGAGCTCACCATCACGATGGAACGATCCCGACTCCGCGCCGTCGAGGGCAGCCTTGGCTTCGCCGAGCACCTCCTCCATGCCGGCCACGGGCGCCTCCACGGATTCGGTGAACTCGGCCAGTCTCCCGTTGAGCCCGCTGTTCAGATCACGGAGGCGGGCCATCTCGGCTTCGGCCGCTCGACGACGTTCTTCCCGGGTCTCCTCAAAGGAGTCGGCCACGCTGCGAGCTTCGCTGAGGATCTCGTCGGCCTCCATCTTGGCGTCGGACACCACCTTGTCGGCAGCCTCCTGGGCGATGACCAGGGCCCTGCCCACCGCCGATTCATCGGACGGTGTCATGCCCGAGGCAGCGGGCGCCGAGGCTGCCGCCGCTTCGAGCTCGGCTATCCGAGCCCGCGCCTCTTCGTATTGCTCTTCGTGTTGGCGGAGGCTGACAACGATCTCGTCGAGGAAGTCATCGACCTCGTCGAGGTCGTAGCCACGGAGGGCTGTGCTGAAGGTCTTCTGCTCGACGTCACCAGGCGTCAGGGCCATGTCACGATCCTCGGTAGGCGGTCGGCCAGAGAATACGGACAGCGACCGGTTACTCCAAGCAATGCGGACCCTGACCTCATCTGCATATCGAGTTTCGGATGAGCTGCACGCCGATGATCAATATCAGGGGGGAGAGATCGAGTAGCCCTCCTCCGAGTCGAACGGGAGGGACGACCCGCCGCAGCGGCAGCAGCACGGGGTAGATGATGCGATCCAACACCGACGACAGTCGCCCCACCGGGTGGTCGGACCCGACCGGTATCCACGAAAGGATCACCCAAAAGAGGACGGCCCAGACATAGAGGCCGAGCGCCAGACAGATGATCTCCACGAATCAGTCGTAGAAGTCGTCGAGCTCGTAGGCACCTAGCGATGCCAGGCGCCTCTTCTCGTCGCGGCTCAAGGCCACGCGTGGAGGGAGCACCAGAACCAGCCCCTCGCCAACCTTGCGCATGGTGCCATCCAGGGCGTAGATGAGCCCCGATGAGAAGTCGACCACCCGGCGCACCAGATCGGGATCGGCGTCACGGAGGTTGAGAACAACCGGAACCTTGTCCCGCACCCGATCGGCCAGGACCTTGGCGTCTCCGAACTCCTCGACGAGCAGGATGTCCGACTGCACCTCGATCGGCCGGATCAAGCCAACGCGGCCGGTTTCCGGCGCCGCGTCCTCCCTCACACGAGGCTGTGGGCGGCTTGCCAGCCGAGTAGCCGCCGGTGGCTCGACCCGTCGCCCTTCGGGCATGGGCCGGGGCTCCACGCGTCTCGACCGTGGCTCCTCGGGAGGCGGCCCCATCTGTCGGTCTGCTGTGTCTCCCTCGTACTGATCCTCATCGACCAGCCCCAGGTACACCAGTGCTTTGGAGAACAAAGAGGCCATCCTTCACCCCGTGGGTTCTGTCTTGGGCTCGCCAAAGATAGCCCGTCCCAGGCGAATCAAGGTGGAACCCTCCTCGATGGCCACCTCAAAGTCCTCGGACATGCCCATCGATAGCTCGATCGGGCCCTCAACCATGGCGCCCCGACCCGATGCCAGCTCCGCCAATCTTCGAAAGTGGGGCCGCATTCTCTCCGGGTCCGGCGAATACGGGGGTATCGCCATCAACCCCCGAATCGAGATCCCCAGCCGCGACGCTTCACCGACGAGCTGGGCGACGCTATCCGGCTCCACCCCTGACTTCTGAGGCTCTCGGCCGATGTTGACCTGCACCAGCGCCGGTGGCGGCAACCCGGGGCCTTTGAGCCAGGCGTTCGCCAGCGAGAGACGGTCCAGTGAATGAAGGAGGGTGACCACAGGTCGCACCAGCCGAGCCTTGTTCGATTGCAAGGCGCCCACGAAATGCCACTCGATGTCGTCGGGAAGCTGCGATGCCTTCGCCACCAGTTCATCGGCTCGGTTCTCGCCAAACAACCGGTGGCCGGCCTCGTAGATGGCCATGATCTCCTGGGAGGCTCTCCCCTTGGATACGACAACCATCCTCACCGCTGACCGCGGACGCCCGGCTCGCTCCGCCGCCGAGGCGACCCGGTCGGTGATCTCGAGGTACCTCATGGGATCCAGCCAAGCGTGGCGAGACGGCTCCGGGTGCTATCGCGGCGATGGCTGAACCACGTCCTCTGGTGTCGTGTG
>CAZKFU010000052.1:0-332 GCA_964552165.1 uncultured Acidimicrobiaceae bacterium | reverse complement strand
TGCAGGAATCGGCCGTCCAGACATCATAGGTCTCATCAATGAGCACCGACCGCAGCAGAGCCCCTACCAGGTCCACCGAGGGCGTCCCCCACGACGTCAGCGCCGCGTCGTCGGGAAACAGCGAAGCCACCTCCGGGCCGACCTCGAAACAGCAAGGTCCGATGGTGGGGCCGATGGCGAGACGTGACAGGCGATGGCCGTTGTCTGCCATCGTCGCCACCAGCTTGTTGCCCACGCGCAACAGCTCTGCGTGCTGCTTGGCGGCGAGTTGCACGCGGCCAACGATGCCGACCACCTCCGCCGGCAGTACCGATCTGGATCGTCGTGTTCCA
>CAZKFU010000051.1:0-7375 GCA_964552165.1 uncultured Acidimicrobiaceae bacterium | reverse complement strand
CAGCCACGTCCGTACACCCTTTCCCCGACCGGCCATCTGGTAATGGTCACGTCTTTGTACCCGATCATTGGATCCGCCTCCCCGCGGTAGGCGAGCGAGTGTCTGAGAAAGCGCCGGTCGTCGCGGTCTGGGTAGTCGGTCCGCTGGTGGGAGCCTCGGGATTCGGTTCTGGCCAGGGCGCTGTGGGCAATGGCCTCCCCAACGTCGATCATCGCTCCCAGCTCCAGCGCCCCTATCAGCTCGGTATTGAAGGTGCGGCTGGTGTCTGTCAGTGCAAGCTTGCTGTATCGCTCCTTCAGGTCGACGATGACCGAGCAGGCGCGTTCGAGCGAGGCCCTGTCGCGAAAGATGCCTGCCCCTTCTTCGAGCGCCTCTTGGAGGTCGGTTCGAATCCCGGAGACGGTTTCGCCCCCGGCGTCGGGGCGGAGGAGTGTCTCCTCCAATCGCCTCTGTTCGGACGTCGCCGACCTCTCCACCAACTGATCCGAGGGCCAGGATACCCCGCCGGCATGGTCGAGAGCCGCCCTCGCCGCTCTGGCGCCGAAGACCAGGATTTCGGTAAGTGAGTTCGAGCCGAGACGGTTGGCTCCGTTGACGCTGACGCAGGCGCACTCCCCGGCGGCGTAGAGGCCGGGAAGCGATGTCGCCCCGTGGCTGTCGGTGTCGATCCCGCCCATCATGTAATGAACTACCGGGCGAACCGGGATCGGATCACGGACCGGGTCGATGCCGGCATAGCGGACCGCCAGCTCGCGGACCATCGGGATCTTACGGTCGATCTTGCGTTCACCCAGGTGGCGGATGTCGAGGAGGATGTAATCACCGTCTGGTCCCTGGTAAGTGCGTCCGGCCTGCCGCTCATAGATGAAGGCCTGGGAGAGACGGTCTCTGGGCCCTAGCTCCATGGTCCTCTTCTGAGGATGGTCAGGGTGACCGATGTCAAGCGGCTGACCCAGTCCGTAGTCCTGGAGATATCGTCGTCCCTCGCTGTTGACCAGGATTCCCCCCTCGCCGCGAGCCGCCTCGGTGATCAAGATGCCGGTGCCGGGGAGGCCAGTCGGGTGATACTGGACGAATTCCATGTCCTTCAGAGGCACTCCGGCCCGGTAGGCCAGGGCCATACCGTCGCCGGTCTTGATGTTGCCGTTGGTGGTGAATGGGTAGACACGGCCGGCTCCGCCGGTGCAAAGGATCACCGACTTGGCGCCGATGGCATGCATCTCGCCGGTTCGGATCTCGATGGCGGTGATCCCCTGACAGCGGCCGTCGGCAACGATGAGACTGGTGACGAACCACTCGTCGTATCGGATGATGGTGGCGTACTTGAGCGAGGTTTGGAAGAGGGTGTGGAGGAGATGAAAACCGGTCTTGTCAGCGGCAAACCACGTTCGCTCCAACTTCATGCCGCCGAAGGGGCGCACCGCGATGTGGCCGTCGGGCTCACGACTCCACGGACATCCCCAGTGTTCGAGCTGAAGCATCTCCTTGGGGGCATCCTCGACGAGGACTGCGACGGCGTCCTGGTCGGCCAGCCAGTCGGAGCCGGAGATGGTGTCGTAAGCGTGGTCGTCGAACGAGTCGGTTGGGGAGACGACGGCGGCGGCCCCGCCTTCGGCTGAGACCGTGTGGCTGCGCATGGGGTAGACCTTGGAGATCACCCCGACGCTCCTGTCGGGATGGTCCTGGGCAATGGCAATGGCTGCCCGTAGTCCGGCGCCACCGCCCCCAACGATCAGGACGTCATGTTGGAGAGTTCTCATGCTCGCTGAGCGTGGACACGGGCAAGGAACCTACACAAACGGCTCGGCGGACGTCAGACGCGGGGGGCCGGCTCCCGTCGTAGGCGCTCCACTTGCGGGCTCTCGACCGTCCTGCAGGGCACCTCACGCGGCGGAGGCAAGCGTCCCGAGGGCCGCACGGTCCAGGAGAATCGAGCCCGGAAATAGGGAATGCTCCTCATGCTTTCAGATCGTGCGTCTGGCACCTTGGCGACAAGTCCTCAGCAAGGTCGAGAAAGGAGAGGACATGTCGCAGGGGAACAAGGAACTAGTGCGCAGGTGGTTCGAGGCGTTGACCAAGCACGACGTCGATTCCATGGTGAGCATGGTCGCCGACGACTTCATCAACAACAGCTCCACGAATCAAGGGAAGGACGGTGTCCGAGCGGAGGTGGAGTACTGGCTTGCCGCCTTCCCCGATGCGTCGGTATCGATCGAGGAGCTAATAGCCGAGGGCAACCGCGTAGTGGCGAGGTTGTCGGTCACCGGAACGCATGGTGGCGCCTTCCTGGGCGTTGAGCCCACCGGAAAGCGGATATCGGTGCAGGAAATCGACATTGCGCGTATCGAGAACGACAGAATCGCCGAGGTGTGGGCAGCCCCTGACGTCTTTGGCATGCTGAGCCAGCTCGGAGCTCTCCCTGCGGAGGAGTCGGTCTCCTGATCGACCCTCCCCGAGGTCAACGAGAGCCTGGGAGCCCGGACCGCGGGCGCAAGGCGTATGCCGCGGCCTCGGTTCGGCTCCTCAGGTTCAGCTTCGTCAACACGTTGCTGACATGGTTCCCGGCGGTCTTGGTGCTGATGAAGAGGCGCTCGGCGATCTCGGCGTTTGTCAAACCCTCCGCAAGGAGCCCCAGCACCTCGCTCTCCCTCTTGGTGAGAAGCCCAACTCCCTTTGGGCCGACTCTTCCGCGCCCTCCCCACGATCGCATCATGGCGTCTGCCCGGTCGGCCTGACGGACGGCGCCCGCCGCCTCGAAGACCCTGGCCGCGGCACGGGCCTCGATCATGGCCAACTCCGGTCGGGTCGGCACCAGTGCCTCTGCCAGGTCGAGACGAGCCCGCGCCGCGTCGAGGGGCATCTTGAGGCGATCGAATCGGTCCACCGCGGCGGAGAGTGCGGAGATGGCTTCGAGGATGGCCCCCCGTGCCTTGGCGACGCGCCCCTCGCCGAGGTATCCCTCGGCCCGGAGCCGCTCGCCACCCATCCGGTCCGCCACAGCCACTATCCGCTCCACTGACCTGGCGGCACCGGCATGATCGCCCCGCTCGATCTGTACCGACACCAATAGAGCGAGGATGGGCACTGCTGCGACCGATTCGGTACCGATCTTCCCGAGTCGCCTATGAAGTATGGATGATGCCGCTGCCAACTCTCCTCTAGCCACATGAAGGGCGACAATGGCGCGGATCGCCTCGGGTCTGCCTTCGATGCCGGTGAGCAGCCGCTCGGCTTCCTCGAGACGACCCTGGCCCATCCTTATCTCGGCCAGCTTCGCCCGTGGATCAACACACCTCGCCTCATGCCCCGCCCCCTCCAACCTCTCGATGGTCCACGTCAACCAATGCTCGGCGCCGACCAGATCACCGCGGGCTGCGAGCACACCGGCACAACACGACCCACAGAAGGCCAGAAGAGGCGCATGCGGCCTCATATCGAGGAATCGCTCGGCGACTCGGCCCCATTGTTCCAAGCGCCGGTCGTCGAGTGTCGCCTCACATGCGGTGACCATGTCGCAGCAGGTCTCCGCGAATGTCTCAGGGCGATCGCCCTCGCCCGCGGCCGCCGCGGCCATGGCCTCGTCCAGTCGACCGATTCCTTCCTCGGCCCTCCCCGACCAGACGAGGGCCAGACCCGACCGCGCCAGTGCTCGGATCTCCAACTCCTCATCGGCGAATTCCAGGCTCGCGGCCAACGCCTCCTCGGCACGGGCGGCCATTCGCACCGGATCGGTCTCCAATCCACTGCGGGCCAGGGCGAGCCACCCCAGCGCCGACGACCGAGTGCCTTCGAGCAGCCGCTCGGCACGCCTCAGCCACCCACCGGCCAGCGCTTCGCGGCCAGGAGTCGCCGCGTACTCCGACGATAACCAGAGTGCGATTCGGGCCGCTTCCTCTAGGCGCCCCGCCCTCCGGTACTTGGAATACGCCCGAGTTCGAGCTGTGATGGCATTGCCGGTCTCGCCCATCCACCACAACGCCCTTCCCAGGCCATCCATGGCCTCAGGTGTCGCGGCCGCCGCCAGCGACGCCTCGTATGCCTCACGCGCAACAGCCCACTGGGCGGATCGAATGGCGGCATTCCCGCGCTCCAGTTCGGCTACGGCGTGTGCCTGGCTCATGGGCCAATACTTACACGATCCCAACCACGACATCCCCCCCGGCACCAAGCCGTGGGGCGGCCTCTCAGATCGATGCTTGTGCCTTGTGATCGGTGGCGGCGGCGACGAACGGGCCCAGCACGACATCCCAGCCCGGCTCGTACCGGGATCGCACCTGGGGGCCATCACTCCCGAATTCCTCCCAGCTCCGGTGCTCCAGGTGGACCTCGGTGCCGTCACCGACGTCGGTGAAGCGAACCTCGAGAATCGAGGCGGCGACAGGCTCCAACGTGGGATGCCACGCCAACACGAGCCTGTTGGGAGGTTGCCAGGCGATGACGTCTGCCCACGAGCGCTCCTGGCCATCGCTGCCGATCTCGACGACACGGCCGCCGACGTTCCCCTCGAAGCGGACCGACACCGGAGGGGAACCGTCGACGTCGGCTCCGATCGAGAACCCGTCAAGGGGCCACCAGGTGTCGAGCTTCTCGGTGAACAACGAGAAAGCCTGTTCAACGGAGAGGGGCACCGTCCGTGTCTTGATGACGGACGGAAGCCTCGGTGTGGATTCGGTCATGACGGTCTTCTCCTTCCTGGCCGCGGCCTCGAATTGGTCGAGGGCGTCATCCCAGATTGCGTTTAGCCAACTGCCCAACTCGTCGAGGCCGAGACGGCGCACCGAGTAGATGCGACGGGTTCCCTCCTGCCGCGATGAGACCAGCCCGGCGTCGGCCAGCACTTTCAGGTGTTGGGACACGGCGGGGCGAGTCACCGGCAGCTGATCGGAGAGCGCTCCGACGGAGCGGGGTCGCTCTGTGAGCTTCTCGAAGATCGACCGCCTTGTCGGGTCGGCCAGGGCTGCGAGCTGGGGACTGGCATCCACCCACCTATCGTAAGCTCTAGCTTACCGTTAGTCAAGGCTTACGATTGATACGCCAGAAGACTTGCGGAGAGGGAGGGATTGAACCCTCGAGGAGGCTTGACGTCCTGATCGCTAGAGGCGGTGGCGTCGGTCTGGAGCGTGGACAGGGGCAAGGAACTACACAAACGGCTCGGCGGACGTCAGGAGGGAGTTGACAACGGTTTCGCCAGCTCGGAGAGATGTGAATACTCGTGGCATGAGCAATCAGGTCGCCGATTCCTTGGCCGGACGGGCCCAGGGATGAGCGCCCGAGACCGGGCGCTCATCCCTCCCACAGCTGATGTCAGGGTGTCACCACCGGGCAAGTGGCCCCGACGCAGTTGATTCTTCCTTCGATGGTCGGCGAGATGGTGCCCTCCCCCTCGATGAAGAGCGCAACCACCTGATCCATGAACTCTCGAGTGGTCGCCTTGGAGATGACCACCGGGTAGCCGTCTCCCCCGCTGGCCATGAAATCGTTTATGGCCAGGCTGTAGTCGGAGGCGGCGGTGAGGTCCACCGCGGGTCCGGTGCAGGAGCCGTCAATGTCCTGATGGACCGCACCGGTCACCCGACTTCCCGCCGGGGCATCGATGTCGTAGGTGAAGCAAAGACCCGAGACCTGGGCGAACCGCCCGTTGGCGCCAGGCATTGCCGAGACGCCGTTCTCCAGGAACTGCTTCAACTCGGCACCGTCGACCACGACCGTGGCCACCACGTTGCCGAACGGCAGCACCGTCAACACCTGGCCTTGAGTTATCGGGTAGGGAGGTGGTGTGAACGGCGGGCAGAAGTCGGTGTCGCTGTCGGTCGTGGGACAGGTGAGGTCGGCTCGCAGACCACCGGAATTGGTGATGGCGAAGTCGGTTCCATACGTGAGACGCAGAGCGTCGGTCACCACGTTTCCAACCAGCGACTCACAAAGCCTGCCATCGGGACGGCCGCAGGCGTCGGCTCTCGGTATCTCGACCGTGGAGTTACCTACCACCGTGTTGAGGATCGGCCCCAAGGCGTCGCGGAATGGCTGCAGCATGGCCTCCACTGCCGGATCCGGTGTGACGTCGGCGGATACCGGGTCGACGAACTCCACCGACTTGGAGAGCACTCCACCTTTGCCCGTCTTCACCGTAAGCGAGATCCGGGAGTAGGTGCGGCCCTTGGATCGGTTCTCCACGACCAGCGCCCCGTTGATGGTGTCGGCGAACTGGACATCGGTGTGGTCACCCAGGACCAGGTCGAAACCCTCCACCGAATTGGCCAGGTCGATCAACTCACCAGTTGGTGGGTCGAGGGTGCGCAGGCCCTTGTGCGCCACCAGGATGAAGACGTCCACACCCTGTCGGGCCAACCTGTCCCGTACGGCCTGTGCTGCCTCTGCGGCGTCGGTGATCTCGATCGTCCCGAAGCTGCTTGGGAACACCAGTTCGGGCGCTTCCTCATTGGTGACTCCGATCACCGCCACCTTGATCCCGGGGAAGCGGAAGATCTTGTAAGGCTCAATCCCCTGGACGTTGTCCTCCACATTCGCGAGGTTCGCACCGAGATAGGTGTAGTCGGCGAGATTCACCATCTCTTGCAGGTGAGCGACACCCTTGTCGAAGTTGTGGTTTCCCAACGCGCTGACGTCGGTGCCCATCAGGTTCTGGGCCAGAACTGCCGGCACCTCGTTGAAGAAGCTGGACAGCGGCGGGCTGGCACCGAAGTCGTCACCACCGGTGATGATCAGGGTGTTCGGGTTGTTGGCCTCCTCCTGCTTGAAATAGGTGGACAGCTCGGCAGCGCCGCCAAAGGTGCCTTCACCGAAGATCGAGATCGGATCGAGCTGTCCATGCCAATCCGAGTACTGGATGATCTGGAGGTCGACCACACCTCCCTTCGGTGGGTTGGGCGGGGCACCTCCCGCGACCGGGCCTGCAGACAGAATCAGCGCAGCGACCGCGGCTAGGGCGACGGATACACGACGGGGACCTTTTCCCACGATTACCTCCTCTAGCTCCTGACCGAAACCTACACCATTTGCGCGCGGAGCGTGTCGGGTGATGCAGGAGCGTGCCCAAACCGCCGATGGAACAACCCGCATGACGACACGGCTCGACCCAATTGGAAACCCGGGTCGCCCTCGCAGACGACGATTCGTTCCAAAGCCACAGTCCGTTCCGGCGAGTCTGGGTCTCTGTCGATTACCTCCTCGAAGTGGACCACACGGAGCGCACCAAATGCATCGAGCAACTCCTGCGGTTTGCGGGCAGGCAGGGATGAGCCCCCGGCGATGGGGCAATCCGCTTGCGGAGAGGGAGGGATTTGAACCCTCGAGGAGGCTTGATAACCCCCTACTCGCTTAGCAGGCGAGCGCCTTCGACCACTCGGCCACCTCT
>CAZKFU010000050.1:0-7399 GCA_964552165.1 uncultured Acidimicrobiaceae bacterium | reverse complement strand
CTTGAACTCGGTGGCGGTCAGAGCCAACTCCTCGCCTCTGCGGGTGACCCGAAACTCCGCGGGATCGATGAGCAGATCACCAAGGGCAATCCTGGTGTCGCCCCGTGAGACATCGACGCGGCGGACCGCGGCGCGGATGCGGGCCACCAGCTCTGCCATCTCGAAAGGCTTGCGCAAGTAGTCATCGGCACCGGCTTCGAGACCGATCACCACGTCGACGGTGTCTCCACGAGCGGTGAGGATGAGGATGGGGACACCCGAGCTGGAGCGAATACGCCGGCACACCTCGAACCCGTCGACACCGGGGAGCATCACATCCAACACCACGGCGTCGTACCGCCCCCGCCCAAAGGCGGTGAGCGCCGACTCCCCATCGGAGACGGAATCAACGGCGAAACCCGATCGTTCCAGCCCAGCGGCGGTGAGCTCCCTGATCGAGTCGTCGTCCTCCACGAACAGCACCGTCTGCTTCATGCACATCGATTCTTATCGCCGCAACGGGCAAACGCCGCTTACCCTCGTCCAATTGTGGTGACGAACCGTCTCCCGGGTTTGACCAACCTGATGGCCGAGTTGGAATTCCGTCTCACCGGCACGTCCGTCGTCGAGAGGCTTCCGTCTGACCACGGCCGTCATCTCGCTGACGCCCGGTGCTACGTCCTCGTCGTAATCGACGGGCTGGGAGCGCGCCAGCTGGGCCATCCCGCGGCACAGGCGCTCTCTCGCTGGAACCGGGCCACGATGGTGGCGCCATTCCCGTCGACGACCAGCGTCGCCCTCTCCACGCTGGCCACCGGGCTCGAGGCCGACCAGCATGGCATCGTCTCCCACCTGATGTGGATTCCCGAGCTCGGCCAGGTGGTGAACACTCTGAAGTGGGTCACCCCGGCGGGAATCGCCGTCGAGTACGACACGTCAGGGCTCCTCCCCGCACCCAACCTCTGGGAGCGCCTCTCAGCGGCGGGGGTGGAGCCGATCACCGTGCAGCCCGGAGACTTCATCGGGAGCCCTCTCAGCCGGCTGCTCTATCGGGGTTGTCGATTCGAGCCGGTTTGGGGGCTGGACGAGCTCGTCGAAGCAACGGTCGCCGTCGCCGCCAGCGGATCTCGCCGTCTCGTCCTCACCTATCTGCAGCATGTTGACTACGCCGGCCACGTCAATGGCATCGACTCCCCCGAGTATGCCGAGGCGATGGCCATTGCTGCGGCGATCTGGGAACGTCTCGGCACCGGGTTGCCCGGCGATGTTGCCCTCGTGGGAACGGCCGACCACGGGCTGATTCAATACTCCGAGAGCGACAAGATCCTGGTGCGCGAGCGCCGTTTTGACGATCTGCGCCTGGCCGGAGATCCCCGGGGGTTGTGGGCGTGGGGCGACGGCGAGCTCATCGCCGAGCTAGCGGCCGACGTCGGGGGAGCTGTTGTCGACGCCCGCTCGCTGATTGGCAACCGAGGCTCATGGATACGGCCGGACGGGCTGATCCTGGCGCCACGAGACAAGGTGGTGCTGCCTCGCGGCTTCGACAAGCGGCTCCGCGCCTACCACGGCGGTTTGGAGCCCGAAGAAGTCGAGATACCGCTGCTGGTGCGGTGAATCCAGATAATTTGCACTACGCGCATAGTGCATATAGATTCCGGCTCGTCGACTCGTTCGGCACCTAACGATCTCGAAGGAGAAGCGACGTGAGACGAGCGTTGGCCACACTTGCCCTTGGCGCCATTGTGGTCGGTGCATGCGGAGGCGGCACGACCGACACCGACAGCCCGCTGATCGTGTACTCGGGAAGGGCCGAGGAGCTCGTCCAACCACTGATCGAAGAGTTCACCGCCACCACCGGCATTGAGGTGATCGTTCGCTATGCCGGATCCACCGAACTGGCTGCCACGTTGCTCGAGGAGGGCCAATCCAGCGACGCCGACGTCTTCTACGCTCAAGACCCGGCTTCGCTGGGAGCCGTGACCGCGCTTCTCGCCGCTCTCCCCGATGAGGTCCTCTCTCTCGTGGATGCCAGGTTCGCCGACCGCGAGGGCCGGTGGGTCGGCGTCTCGGGTCGGGTACGGGTGTTGGCCGTCAACACTGATTCAGGGGTCGCCGCCCCGGCCTCGATCGACGAGGTCGTCGACGGGAGGTATCGAGGGAGGTTGGGCATCGCCCCCACCAACGGGTCATTTCTCGCCTTTGTCTCGGCGATGATCCTCGACCGTGGTGAAGATGCGACATTGGACTGGCTGAGGAGACTCGCCGCCAACGATCCTGTCGACTTTCCCGGCAACTCCCCTGTACTCGAGGCAGTGGCCTCGGGGGAGATCGACGCCGGTTTGATAAACCATTACTACCTATATCAGCTGAAGGCCGAAGGAGGAGGCGACACCGCCGACAACCACTTCCTCAGCGCCGGGGATCCAGGAACGTTGGTGATGCCATCGGGGGTGGGGATCGTGGCCACCAGCGACAAGCCCGAAGCAGCGTCGCAGTTTGTCGAGTTCCTCCTATCCGATCGATCCCAGCAGTACTTCGCCGAGGAGACATACGAGTATCCCCTCATCGCCGGGGTCGCCCCGGTGGCGGGGCTGCCGCCACTCACATCTCTCAACGCCCCCGACATCGACTTCTCGTCCCTGGCGTCGGTTCTGGAGCGGGCAACCCAGCTCGTCGCCGAGGCAGGGTTGGTCTAAGACGGAGGAGCTGATGGTCTCACAGCCCGTCCCCCCGCTCGTCGCTCCCCGGAGGCGGAGCACGGGCGCCACGGGTTGGACCGTGCTGACCACGTTGTTGCTGCTTCCGGCGGTCATTCCACCGCTGGCTCTCTTCGTGAGCGTGGTCAGCGAGGGCCCCGGGTTGGCGGTCCCCAGCCTCCGCCTCGTCGAGCTTCTCGGCAGAACCCTGATCCTGGCGGCTGCCGTCACCGCCACCGCCGTCACCCTGGGAGTGGCCACGGCATGGGTGACGAGTCGGCTGGACATCCCCGGGAGGAGGGCCTGGACGGTGGTAGCCGCGCTGCCCTTGGTGATGCCGTCCTATGTGGCCGCCCTGACCCTCATCGCCGCCACCGGGCCGGGAGGGGTCATCAGCCGGTTGCTCGGAGTGGTGGTCCCGTCTCCCTATGGCTTCTGGGGGGCGTGGCTGGCTCTATCCGTCTTCACCGCTCCCCTGGTGCACATCACCCTGATCCCGGCATTGCGCGCCATCGACCCCTCGCTCGAGGAAGCGGCCACCGGGCTGGGGGCGCCGCGGTGGCGAGCCCTGATGACCGTCACCCTGCCCCAGCTCCGCCCTGCTCTCATCTCCTCCGCCCTGCTCGTCGGCCTATACACCATCGGCCATTTCGGTGCGGTGTCCCTCCTCCGGTACGACACCTTCACCCGCGCCATCTACGCGCTCTACCAGGGACAGATCGATCGGCGCCCGGCAATGACGCTCGCTGCCGCCCTCATCGTGATCGCGGTTGTGACCCTCGTCGGCGAGCGGCGGACCCGGGGGCGGGCCACCTACTCGGTGTCGCGCCCTCCTCGAAGGCGATCACTCCACACTCCCACCCCACGGGGCCGAATGGCCGCCCTCACCTTCCTCGGCACCTACGTCGGAGTCACCCTCGCCGTCCCGGCCCTGGTCCTCGGCTGGTGGCTGGTTCGAGGTCTGGGAGCTGGGCAAGCCTTGGTGTTCCCGTGGAGCGAGGTGGGACGGTCGCTCGCCGTGGCAGTGATGGCAGCCGTGGTCACCGCCGTTGCCGCCCTCCCCATAGCCATGGCAACGGTGAGGCGGCGTTCGAGGCTGTCGCCGCTGTTCGAGGCCGGGATGTGGGGCGCCTACTCGCTGCCTCATATCGCCATCGGACTTGCTTTGCTCGTCTTCGCGGTCCGCTGGATCCCGCCGCTGTATCAAACCGTCCCCCTGTTGATCATCGCCTACATGGCGATGTTTCTCCCCTACACTGTGGGCTCGGTCCAAGACGGGATGCACCGGACGAGCATGTCGGTCGACGAGGCGTCGCGCGGGCTGGGGCGGGGGCCGCTTCAAACCTTCTGGCGGATAACCGTCCCCCTGGCCACTCCGGGAATGGTCGCCGGCGGCCTCTTGGTCTTTCTGAACACGATGAAAGAGCTCCCGGCGACTCTCCTGCTGAGGCCCAGCGGGTTCGAGACCGTCGCGGTGCGGATCTGGAGCGCCACCGGTGAGGGATTCCTCACCAGGGCCAGCGCCGCGGCATTGGTGCTTCTCCTGATCTCAGCCATACCCTTGTTGGTGGTGATGATTCGTGACATTGGCGACTGAGCGGCTCTCGATTCGTGCTCGCAACCTCTCCAAGAGGTTTGGCGACACCGTGGCACTCGACCAATTCAACCTCGACATATGGGAGTCAGGCGTGATCACACTGCTGGGACCGAGTGGATGCGGCAAGACGACGGCGCTTCGTGTGATCGCCGGATTTGAGCGGCCGGACATGGGATCGGTCGAAGTAAGGGGTCGAACCGTCGTCGACCAATCCACGTTCGTCCCACCCGAGAAACGAGCGGTGGGGATGGTCTTCCAGGATTACGCCCTCTTCCCCCATATGACCGTCGCCGGCAATGTCGCCTACGGCATCCCGCGATCCGAGGAGCGTCGGGGACGAGTCGCCGAGGTACTGGAGTTGGTGGGCCTCTCGGGGCTCGAGGAGCGGATGCCCCACGAGCTGTCGGGCGGCCAGCAGCAACGTGTCGCCCTTGCCCGCGCCCTCGGCCCCAAACCGGCGGTGATCCTCCTCGACGAGCCCTTCTCCAATCTCGACGCTGCCCTTCGCGACCGGGTGCGACGCGAGCTGCGGGTGATCCTCACCGAGGCCCGGACCACAGCCGTCTTCGTCACCCACGACCAGGAGGAGGCGCTCGCCATGAGCGACGTCGTCGCCGTGATGAGGGAGGGGACGGTGGTTCAGGCGGACACCCCGGCCCGTCTCTACGCCACGCCATCCGACGCTTGGGTGGCCGAATTCCTGGGTGACGCCGACCTGGTGCCGGGCACAGCCGTCTCCGGCCGGGTGAAAACGGTCCTGGGGACCTTCGAGACCGAGCTCGTCGGGGCGGTGCAGGTGATGACCCGACCCGAGGAGCTCACGATCGAGGCTGATGAGCATGGGAACGCCGTGGTCGCCAACACCGAGTTCTTTGGTCACGATCAACTGGTGACGGTGGTGCTTCAGGGGAGCTTCCGGGTCCGCGTCAGGATCGGCCCCCGGCCGTCTTTCCGCCCGGGAGACCAAGTGAAGGTGGGAGCCGCGGAGGCGACGATCTTCGCCTCCTCCTAACGTCGGCCTCATGGAAGAGGCACTGGCCGGGTTGGCTGCGGTGGTGGCAACCCTGTTTGCGCTCGACCTCATAAACAGCTGGCGCCGCCGGCCTCGACCTCATGTGGCGGCTTACGCCGCCGGAATCCTGATGTTCGCCATTGCCACCTGGGCGACCTTCATCGGGCTGACATGGGGTTGGTCGGGTGCCATATACCGGGTTTTCTTTCTCTTCGGGGCGATCCTCAACATTCCCATGTTGGCCCTGGGGTCGATGTTCCTGGTGGTGGGCAGGCGCGCCGGCCACGTGATGTTTCTGGTGGTCGGGGCCATGGCGGCCGTCGCCACCACCCTGACGACAACGGTTCCCTTCACCAACCCGCTTCCCCCAGCCGGAATCCCCGAGCACATCTTCGGCTTGGGTTTCGGTCCCCGGCTTTTCGCCATCATCGGGGGGGCCGGTGGGAGCACGATCCTCATCGCCCTGGCGCTGGTGAGCGTGGTCCGGTTCTGGAGGCGTGATCGACGTCTGGTCGCCGGGAACGCGCTGATCGTGGCCGGCACCTTTGCCGCCGCCTGGGGTGGCACCCAGCTCGCACTCGGCGACGGGAGCGTGTTTGCTCTGTCGCTGCTGGCGGCGGTGACGCTTATCTGGGCCGGTTATCGCACGACCTCGGGACGCCGATAGGCTCTCAGCCGATGGCACCACCCCCGCGCCGCGTCGTCGTGGTGGCCAACAGGCTGCCGGTCCAGTGGGAATCCGCGAGCGGCGAGTGGCGTCAAAGTCCCGGTGGTCTCGTCTCGGCGCTGACACCGATCCTCCGCAACTCCGGGGGCTCGTGGGTCGGCTGGTCCGGCGTCCCCGGCGCCAAACAGAGAGCGTTCAACCACCAAGGGATCGCCCTGAAACCGGTCCGCCTCAGCGACGACGACTATCAGGGCTTCTACGTCGGCTTCTGCAACGGGACCCTGTGGCCGCTATATCACTCGGCGGTGCGGCCCCCCGAGTTTCACAGGCACTGGTGGCACCCCTACCAAGCCGTAAATGAGAGGTTTGCCGACGCCGCCGCCTCGGTGGTCGGCGCCGACGACGTCGCCTGGGTCCAGGACTACCAGCTCCAGCTGGTGCCCAGGATGCTCCGCGAGCGGTCGGCTGCACATCGCATCGGCTTCTACCTTCACATCCCGTTCCCCCCGTTCGAGCTGTTCTCGATGCTCCCCTGGCGTCGCCCAATCCTCGAAGGGCTGTTGGGTGCCGACGTTCTCGCCTTCCAATCGGCGGCCAGCCGGTCCAACTTCGCCGCCGCGGCCCGCAAGCACAGCGACGCCCGAGGAACCAACGAACAGCTGGTGTATGACGGCCGAACCGTGATTCTCCAGGTCGCCCCGATCGGCATCGACGCCCGGAGGTTCGAGACCCTGGCGATGGCCGACGCCACGACTCGGCGTGCAGCGCAGATCCGGTCCGATCTCGGCGATCCAACCTTGGTGGTCCTCGGGGTGGACCGCCTCGACTACACCAAGGGCATCGATCATCGGATGCGGGCCTTTCACACGGTCCTCTTTCGCCGCCCCGAGCTGCTGGGGAAACTTGTCTTCGTGCAGATCGCGGTTCCCAGTCGCGAGGACGTGGCGGCATATCGCAGGATCCGCCGTGACATCGAAGGTTGGGTGGGGAGGATCAACGGCGACCTGGCGAAAGTGGGGCGTCCCCCAATCCACTACCTCCATCGGAGTCTCCCCGAGGACGAGCTGGTGGCCTACTACCGCGCTGCCGACGTGATGCTGGTGACCCCTCTGCGAGATGGCATGAACCTCGTCGCCAAGGAGTATGTCGCCACCCGGTACGACCTGACCGGCCACCTGCTGCTCAGCGAGTTTGCCGGGGCTGCCGAACAGCTCAAGGCGGCAACCTTGGTCAACCCGTACAACCTCGACGGGCTCGCCGACGCCCTGGAGGAGGCGCTGGAGGCCGAGCCGGGACGCGCCCGGCGCCGAATGCGCGCCTTGCGCGCCTCGGTGGCATCCCACGATGTCTACTGGTGGGCCGACCGTTGCCTCGAGGCCCTGGGGGCGTGAGCCTCTCTGCGGAGATCGACCGCATCGCACAGGTTCGCCCCCTCCTGGTGGCGGTCG
>CAZKFU010000049.1:5687-7406 GCA_964552165.1 uncultured Acidimicrobiaceae bacterium | reverse complement strand
ATCGATCGATGGTCGATCGATAGTGGCTGGAGACGTAGTCGGCGTCGATGCCGGCGCTCAGATTGGTGATCTGGGCATCCGCCTCGTGGACTCGACGAAGGAGTTGCCCCGCCTCTGTGCAGACGTCGAGGTTCTTGGGCAGGTTGCTGAGATTCCAATGGCCACCGTCGGACATGTTGAGCCAAGCCGTGTCTCCGCTGGTTCCATTGCCGAGCATCTGCGGCACCCCCACAACGCCCGCAAGGGCTTCGAGAGCGCGTCGCTCGCGACGCTCCCGGGACGCCACCGGATAGATCTTGCAGATGATCGATTGATCATCTGGTGAGGTCACCCGGAACACCCGATTGGCCCCTGCCGAGATCTCTCGCACGTTTGCTCCCGGGTGAAGCTCGGCGACGAGCTGAGTTGCATCCATTACCTGGTCTGGTCCCCTTCTTCGATAATCCGCTGCCAGCAGGGACCGGCAGCGCGGTACCCTCTCCCGCCCAGGCTAGCGAGAGACAGAGTGGCGCTAACGCTTCGATATCCGGACGGCACCAAAGTCGAGCACCCCGATGGCGTGTCTGGACTCGGCGTGGCCGAGTCGATCGGACCAGGCCTCGCCCGTGCCGCGGTGGCGGTCAAGGTCGACGGCGAGCTACGGGATCTCGATCGGAGTATCGAGCGCGGCGGTGATTTCGAGGTGGTCACACTCGACTCACAAGACGGCTTGCAGATCCTGCGGCACTCGTCGGCACACGTTCTCGCCCAAGCCGTCCTCGACCTCTATGAGGGAGCGACCTTCGCCATCGGCCCCGCAATCGAGGATGGCTTCTACTACGACTTCTCGGTCGACCATCCCTTCTCTCCCGACGACCTCACCAAGATCGAGGCCAGGATGGGCGAGATAATCGCCGCCGACCAGCCTTTCGTGCGGGAGTCGATGAGCCGCGAATCGGCGCTGGAAACCTTTGCCTCGCACCGATTCAAGGCCGAGATAATCGAGCAGGTGGATCCGAGCGAGGTTGGCGCCGGAGACGAGGTCACCGTTTATAGGAACGACTCATTCGTCGACCTCTGTCGGGGACCTCACCTTCCCAGCACTGGCCGGATCACGGCGTTCAAGCTCCTTCGGACGTCGGGTGCCTACTGGCGAGGCGACGAGAGCCGCGAGCAGCTGCAGCGCATCTACGGGACGGCATGGCCCTCGCAGCAGGAGCTCGACTCGTACCTGGCCCGGCTCGAGGAGGCGGAGAAGCGCGACCACCGCCGATTGGGCCCAGAGCTGGACCTCTTCTCGTTCCCATCCGAGCTCGGCTCGGGATTGGCGGTCTGGCACCCCAAGGGAGGGATGCTGAGGAAGCTCGTCGAGGATCACAGCCGCTCGCTCCATGAGAGGTTTGGTTTCGATTTCGTCTTTACCCCGCATCTGGGGAAAGAGGATCTGTGGCGGACCTCAGGGCACCTCGACTATTACGCAGAGAACATGTATCCCGGGATGGATCTCGACAACGTTGCCTACCGGGTCAAACCGATGAACTGCCCGTTTCACATCTTGGTCTACCGGAGCAGGGGGAGGTCCTACCGCGATCTTCCGCTGAGGCTCTCCGAGCTCGGGTCTGTGTATCGCAATGAGCGCTCCGGGACCGTCCACGGGCTGTTGCGGGTGCGAGGCCTCACCATGGACGACTCTCACGTCTTCTGCACCCCGGATCAGCTGGAGCCCGAGCTGACGATGCA
>CAZKFU010000049.1:0-5677 GCA_964552165.1 uncultured Acidimicrobiaceae bacterium | reverse complement strand
TCTCGAGTTCGTCCTCGCTTGGCTCTCAGACTTCGGCTTCGGTGACTTCGAAGCCGAGCTCTCGACAAGGCCCGAGAAGTCGGTGGGGGCGGTACAGCAATGGGTCGACAGCGAGGGCATGCTGGCGGCGGTGCTGGAGGCCAGGGGCATCCCCTACGAGATAGGCGAGGGGGAGGGAGCCTTCTATGGTCCCAAGATCGACATCCATGTGCGCGACGCCATAGGCCGCAGATGGCAGATGTCGACCATCCAGCTCGACTTCAACCTTCCCGAGCGGTTTGATCTCACCTACACCGCCCCAGGCAATGCGTCAGAGCGACCGTTGATGATCCACTGTGCGAAGGCGGGCTCGGTGGAGCGCTTCATAGGGGTGCTGGTGGAGCATTACGCCGGAGCCTTCCCCATGTGGCTTGCGCCGGTCCAGGTCACGGTGGTGCCGGTGGCCGACCGTCACCACGACCATGCTGTCGCCGTCGAATCGGCTCTGAGATTCGAGGGTCTTCGGTGTGAGGTCGACTCATCGACCGAAACAGTTGGCGAGAAGATCCGGAGGGCCCTGTCAGCGAAGAGCCCTGCGGTGGTGGTTGTGGGGGACACCGACGTCGAGCGGAACACCGTTGGGCTTCGATATCTCGGAGAGGACGCCGATCGACGCGGTGTGCCTCTCGACGATGCCGTTGCCGAGCTCACCGAGCGCGCGGCAGCGCCGGGCCATGGCTGATCCCGAAGGCTCTCGGGCGGACCGCGCGGGAATCCACATCGGCGAGGAGGTCGCCTCCGCCGCCGGGATCGACGAGGAGCTCGACGCCAATGTTGTTGGTCCCTATCGGATCCCCGATCCACGACGGCGCCGCATAGGTGGATGGCTCTACCTGGCGGGCGCGGCAATCGTCTTCGCAGCAATGCCCCAGGCATGGATTCTCGGTTTTGGGCTTGCCGGGATCGGAGCCTGGCACTTCGCCTCTGCGTGGCCGCTTTCGGTCTCTGAAGAGGAGGCGATGGCGCTGGCCGGCGCCAGTGTGGGTTACGTGGTCGGTCACGCCTCGGCGGCAGTCACCTTTCACGGTTGGAGGGCGCGGCCCCGTTGGTCGGTGATCACGTACTCTGCCGACGAGCCGCCCTCGCAGCGGGCGCTCGTAGTGGTCGACGCCGTGACCGGATTGGCGGTGGGTGATCCCTACTGGGAAGACCTATGACCGCGGCCGGCGGTGGCGGGACACCTACCTCTGATAGATCGGGACGTAATCGCGAGACGCAGGGCCGGTGTACAGCTGGCGAGGCCTGAAGATTCGGGCATCCCGGTCGGTGGTGAGCTCTCGGAACTGCGCCAGCCAACCGGGGAGCCGGCCCATCGCAAAGAGAACGGTGAACATCTCGGTGGGGAACCCGATGGCGCGATAGATGATCCCGGAATAGAAGTCGACATTGGGATACAGCTTCCGTTCGACGAAATAGTCGTCTGAGAGTGCGATCTCCTCCAAACGCCGAGCCACGTCGAGCATGGGATCCTCCACCCCCAGAGCGTCCAGCACCTCATCGGTGGCCTGCTTGATGATGCGGGCACGTGGGTCGAAATTCTTGTATATGCGGTGGCCGAAACCCATCAGACGGAAGGGGTCGTCCTTGCTTTTGGCGCGCTTGACCCAATTTTCGATGTCACCACCTTCGGCGACTATCTGCTCCAGCATCTCCAACACCTCCTGATTCGCACCGCCGTGGAGCGGGCCGGAGAGAGCGTGAATCCCGGTGGCGATAGAGCTGAAGATGTTGGCGTGCCCGGATCCCACCAGCCGGACCGCGGACGACGAACAGTTCTGGCCGTGGTCGGCGTGGAGGATCAGCAACATGTTCAGGGCGCTCCTCACCGCGGGGTCGACGACGTAGTTCTCCGACGGGACCGAGAACATCATGTGGAGGAAGTTCTCCACATAGTCGAGCTCGTTCCGGGGATAGATGTAGGGCTGGTGCACCGCGTACTTGTGTGACCAGGCGATCATCGTCGGAGTCTTGGCAATCAGCCGCCGAGCGCTGATATCCACCGACTCGGCGTCGAGCGGATCCAGCGCATCGGGGTAGTACGTGGCGAGGGCAGATGTCGCGGAGGCCAGGATCTGCATCGGGTGGGCGTCGTGGGGGAATGCCTCGAAGAGATGCTTCATATCCTCGCGAAGAAGGGTGTGGTTGGTGATCAGCTCTTCGTAGGAGTCAAGCTCGGACTTGGTGGGCAGCTCGCCGTACTGCAGCAGGTAGGAGACCTCGAGGAAGCCTGCCTCGGCAGCCAGCTGCTCGATGGGGTATCCCCGATAGCGGAGCACCCCTTCCTCTCCACCGACGTAGCTGACGGCGGACTTGGCCTCCGCCGTGTTGCCAAAACCGCGGTCCAACGTGATCAGCCCGACCTGATCCCGAAGGCGGCTTATGTCGACTGCGACGTCACCGAGCGTCCCGTGATGGGCGGGCAACGTGATCTCGTTCTCCCCGAACCGAAGTACGGCGTCCGACATGTCGGCTCTCCTTTCGCTCGCGGGGCTCACGAGTCGCGGTCGTTGGCGTCGGCGATGATCTTCTCTGCCTCGTTGTGGGGCACCTCTGCATAGTGATCGAACTCGAGCTGAAAGGTACCGCGACCCGACGTGAGCGAACGCAGTTCGGCGGCATAGCGTTGTATCTCCGCGATAGGGACCTCGGCCTCGATGATCCTGGTTGTGCCCTCCCCGTCCATCCCGTTCACTCGTCCTCGCCGCGAGTTGATGTCACCCATGACATCCCCCACCTGATCCTCCGGGGCCCAGACCGTCAACCGAACCACGGGCTCGAGCAGCACCGGTCGCAGAGACTGTGCTGCCGCTCGCACGGCTTGTATCCCTGCCATTCGAAATGAGAGCTCGTCCGAGTCGACAGAGTGGAACTTGCCGTCGTACACCTCGGCAGAGATGTCGGTGACCGGATACCCGGCCAGGATCCCCCGCGACAAGGCCTCTTGGACGCCTTTGTCTACCGCCGGTATGAACTGCCGGGGAATAGATCCCCCTTTGATGGAGTCGATGAACTCATAACCGGAGCCTCGGGGGAGGGGTGAGAACCTGAGGAACGCAACGCCGAATTGGCCCCGGCCCCCGCTTTGCTTCTTGTGCTTGCCTTCCGCGGACGCGGTGGCTGTGATCGTCTCCCGATACGGTATTCGTGGAAGCGCCGAGGTCACATCGACACCGAACTTGCGTGCGATGCGGGCGATGGTCACTTCGAGATGGGTGTCGCCGAGGCCGGCGAGGATCGTCTCCCCGGTCTCGGAGCGCCTCTCCACCCTTAGAGTCGGATCCTCTTCGACCATCCTTTGCAGCGCGGTCGAAAGCTTGTCCTCATCATGGTGCGACTTGGGCTGGATGGCGAGCTCGGTGACCGGGCGGGGATACTCGACGGGAGCGAATACCACGTCGACCCCTGAGCTGCGCAGGGTGTCTCCGGCGCGGACGTCTTCCAGCTTGGCGACCGCCCCTATGCCGCCGCATGGGATCTCCCCGGCATCGACGTGCTCCTTGCCCTGGAGCTTGAAGAGATTGTGCATTCGCACCTTCCCTCGCCCCGGAGCCTCCAGCTCGGCGTCGGTCTTGATGGTTCCCGAATAGACACGGAACAACGACACCCTTCCCACAAACGGGTCACTGATCGTCTTGAAGATGTAGGCCACCGCGGGGCCGTCGCTCCCTGCGTCCACGGGTGACCCGGAGCTGAGCGGCGGGGGTCTCCGTTCCAGCGGGTTGGGGGCGTAATCGATGATGAACTCAGCCAGTAGATCGATTCCGACCATCCGCTCTGCCGAGGTAACGAGAACCGGGAAGATCTCGCCGGCGAGCATCCCCTTGTGGACGACATCCACGATGATGTCGCGCTGAGGTTCGACGCCGTCGAAGTAGGCCTCGAGAAGGGCGTCGTCTGTCTCGACCACCGACTCCACCAGGGCGGTATGGGCCTCATGGACCAACCCGGCCATCTCCTCGGGAAGATCTCCGGGCTCGCCTCGGCCGGACTGCCCCGGGTAGAGATAGGCACGCTCGGAGACCACCCTCACCAAGCCCTCGAGCCCCTCCTCCTCGCCGATTGGCACCTGGATGGGAGCGATTGGCTTGCCGAACACCTCACGGAGCTGGTCCAGAGTGCGCTGAAACGAGGCCCGCTCCCGATCGAGCTTGGAGATCACGACGGCCCGAGGAACGCCCTCCTCATCGGCAGCCTTCCATAGCTGCTCCGTCTGAACCTCGACACCATTGACACCCGAGACCACGAACAGGGCGAGGTCGACGGCCCGAAGCGCAGCTCGGGCATCTCCAAAGAAGTCGGTGGACCCTGGAGTGTCGATCAGATTGATCCGGTTGCCGTTCCATTCGACCGTGGCCACCGCCAGGCCCAGGGATATCCCCTTGTCAATCTCTTCGGGGTCATGATCAAAGACGGTGGTTCCCTGTTGGACCGAGCCCGGGCGGTTGGTCACGCCGCCCACGTAGAGAAGGGCCTCGGCCAGGGTGGTCTTACCGCTGCCACCGTGGCCGACAAGCGCTACGTTCCGTATCCTCTCGGGAACCACTCGACCTCCTCGGCAGCCGTTTGCTCTCCCACTGATCCTAACGACCATCGGGAGACCCGTCTCCGCCTCCCGCCGGCCCGGACCCTCGATGACGCTGCTACTTTGCTCAGCCGTGATCGATCTTCGGGTTCGACCCCGAGTTCGCGGCCTGCTCGAGCCAATCGGCCGGTTCCTGGCGGCCATGGGCGTCTCCCCGGCCGTGATGACGTTGTTGGGTCTTTCGGTGACGCTGGGCGGGGCGGTGATCATCTCGTCAGGACGGATGGCGATGGGCGCCCTCGTGGCGCTGCTGGGCTCCGCCCTGGACGGCCTCGACGGCACCGTGGCCCGGGCCTCCGATCGTGTATCACCGCGAGGGGCATTTCTCGACGCCGGGAGCGACCGTATCGGTGAGATCGCCGTCTTTGCAGGCCTCGGCGTGGCGCTGGCCGGCGATCCCCGGGTTCTCCTGCTGATCATCCTCTCCGTGGGTGGAGCGATGCTGGTGCCGTATCTCCGTGCCCGCGCCGAGGCTGAGGGACTGGAAGGACGGGGCGGGATCATGGGTCGGGCCGAACGGGTGATGCTGTTCACGGTTGGTCTCGTCACCGGGCTCGTCGAGCCGATGCTGTGGATCTTTGTCATCTCTGTCTGGCTCACCGCCGGCCGACGGTTCGTGGTCACCTATCGGTCCATAGGCACGTGAGACACCTGCTCAGCTACCTGGCCCTTCGGATCGGAGTTCGGCTGCTGGGATTGCTACCAGTCCGCGCCGCGCAGAGACTGGGAAGCTGGGGTGGCCTCGTGTTCCATCGTGTCGCATCTGGCCGGCGAGACATGGCCAGACGGCACATGGCGCGGGTGCTCGGGGAGGGCGGCGATCCCCGGACCGCGGCGCGCCGCATGTTCTACTGGTACGGCCGGTATTGGGGTGAGGCGCTGTGGGTCAGAGGGAGTCGGATCGAAGAGCTTCGCTCCCGGTTGACTTGCGACGGTCTCGAGTACATCGAGAAGGCCAAGGCCGACGGCAGGGGGATGATCTTCGCCCTGCCCCATATGGGGAACTGGGAGATAGCCGCCACTCTCGCCGTGGAGCGTGACATCCCGTTGGTGGCC
>CAZKFU010000048.1:0-7490 GCA_964552165.1 uncultured Acidimicrobiaceae bacterium | reverse complement strand
GGTTCATCTCAGGGGCGTCCTCGCCGCGGTGTGCGCTGACGATCGTCATGGGGGTGACGGACCCCGATGGCGCCCCCCATCAGCGGCAGTCGATGGTGATCGTTCCCATGGACACCGAGGGAGTGACGGTGGAGAGAGAGCCTCGCGTCTTTGGTTACCAGGAGAGGGGCGGCCACCCGGTTGTGAACTTCGAGGGGGCGCGTGTCCCCGCTTCGAACCTCCTCGGTGAGCGCGGGGGTGGCTTTGCCATTGCCCAGGCTCGTCTCGGCCCCGGCCGCATCCACCATTGCATGAGAGCGATTGGCGCCGCCGAGCGCTGCCTCCGGCTCATGGTGGAGCGCTCGCAGGCGAGGGTCGCCTTCGGTCGGCCTCTGTCCGAGCAAGGGGTGGTGCGGGAGTGGATCGCCGAGTCACGCATCCGAATCGAACAGGTTCGCCTCCTGGTTCTGAAGACGGCCTGGCTCATCGACAAGGTTGGGGCGAGGGGGGCGCGCACCGAGATCGCCTCCATCAAGGTGGCGGCGCCCGAGCTGCTGACATTTGTCGCCGACAGGGCGATCCAACTGTTTGGGGCTGCCGGATTCACCGATGATCAGCCTGTGGCCGAGCTGTACGCGATGGGCCGTTGGCTTCACATCGCCGACGGGCCCGATGAGGTCCATCGACGTTCGGTGGCCCGCGCCGAGCTCGCCAAACACACCCCTGACTAGTCACCAGGGGGAACGAAATCACTTGACGGGGCGTTTACCGAGATCTCAACATGATCAAGAACATGACTATCGATCTCACCGTCACCCCGTGGAGAGAGGCGGCTGCATGCCTCAATGTCGGGGACGAGGTGTCCTTCTTCCCCGACCCCGACGATGTGGTTGGGACCGCCCGCGCCAAGGCCGTGTGTGCCACCTGCCCGGTTGCGGATGAGTGCCTCTCCTGGGCGATAGAGACCAACCAGTCCGAGGGGATCTGGGGAGGCCACACGGCCCGTGAGCGCCGCGGCCTCCGCCGCCGCTGGCTCGAGGAGTTCGACCGGGCGTCCTGAGCCCGGAGCGCCTCACCGTCTCCTCGACTCGGCCGGCTCGTCAAGATCTGGTCCCTCGCTTGATGCGATATGGACCAACGCGTCGCCGGGGGAGACGATGGGGTTGAGAGTTCGGGCGATCACCCACCCGGAATGCTGCGACCTTATGGATGTGGGTCTGGTGCCAAAAGCATCAGACACCCGAGCAACGACATCTCCCTCTGCAACATGTTCACCCAAGGCGACGTCGATGTTCACCAACCCGCCGCGCCGGGATCGCAACCATCTCGTTCGGCGAATGAACCTCGACGGGCCCGGCCGGGGGAGGCGCTCCTCGATGAGACCGATCGAGCGCAACGAGCGAAGCACCCCGTTGACTCCCAACTCGATGGCGTCCTCGTCGAAACTGTGGGCCTGGCCCGCCTCGTAGATCAGGACCTTGATCCCCAGGTCGGCGGCTGTTTGTCGCAGCGACCCATCGCGCACGCGGGCGTGGATGGTGAAGGGGGCGCCGAAAGCCCGGGCCAGGGCCACGGTCTCAGGATCATCGCAGTCGGCGCGAACCTGAGGGAGGTTGATGCGATGGTTGGTCGCGGTGTGGAGGTCGATGCCAAACGAGCACTGCTGCATTATCTCGGTGCGAAACAGATAGGCCAGCCGGGAGGCGGTGCTGCCTCTTCTCGAGCCGGGGAACGAGCGGTTGAGATCACGCCGGTCCGGCAAGTACCGGGAAGCGGCGGCAAACCCCAGAGGGTTGACGATGGGTACCGCGATTACCGCCCCTCGCAGCCGTTTGGCGTCGAGCCGGGCGAGGACCCGGCGCACTATCTCCACCCCGTTGAGCTCGTCGCCATGGACCGCTCCCGACAGCCACACCTGGGGACCGGCCGTGCGTCCGTTGACGACCGAGACCGGCAGCGCGGCGCGGCTGCCCGTCACCAGACGGGCGAAGGGAAGATCGAGCCGCACCTTTCGTCCCGGGGCGACCGTCACCCCTCCTACGGTTATGGGGTCGTTGCGGTGATCAGGCTTCGCGGCGGACACGTCTTCCCCCAGGCCGGGCATTCCTCTCGAGGAACTCGATTATGCGTGAGGCGATGTCGACGTCACTGGCGGCTTCGATGCCCTCCAAGCCCGGCGAGGAGTTGACCTCGAGGACGAGGGGGCCCCGGTCGGATCGGAGTATGTCGACCCCGGCAACGTTGAGACCCATGGTTCGCGCCGCCCGGAGGGCGGTGGCTCTCTCGTTGGGATCGAGCTCTATGGAACGGGCGGTGCCCCCGCGGTGGAGGTTGGACCGGAAGTCGCCAGCGGCACCCTGTCGCTCCATCGCTGCCACCACCTCGTTGCCGACGACAAAGGCTCGAATATCGGCTCCGCCCGCTTCCTCTATGAACTCCTGGACCAGGATGTTGGCGTCGAGCTGGCGGAAGGCGCCGATCACGGACTCCGCCGCCTTCTTGGTCTCGGCGAGCACAACCCCCAGGCCCTGGGTACCTTCCAGAAGCTTGACCACCGCAGGGGCTCCGCCCACGATCTCGAGCAGGCCTTCGATGTCCTGAGTGGCGTGGGCGAAGCTGGTGGTGGGGAGACCGACCCCCGCGCGCGACAGGAGCTGCATGCTGCGCAGCTTGTCGCGGGAGCGGCTGATCGCCTGTGAGGTGTTGAGCGAGTAGGCATCGGTCATCTCGAACTGGCGCACCACTGCGGTGCCGTAGAAGGTGTAGGTGGCTGCGATACGCGGGATGACGGCGTCGAAGCGGAGAGACTGGCCCCGAAAGAGGACCTGTGGCCGGCGGGCAGTGATGTCCATGTAGCAGCGCAGGTAGTCGACCACCTGGACGTCGTGGCCGCGGGCCCGCGCCGCCTCGGCGAGCCTCGCTGTCGAATGGAGGCTGGCCTTGCGGGAGAGAACCCCGATCCTCATAGGCTTGGCCCCGGCCGCGGCCCCAGGTAGCTACGCCCCGGATCGACAGTGAAGTGGCCCCGTATCGTTCGCCGGCCCAGCAGCATCCTGAACCCCATCTCGTAGCGGTCGGTCAGCCCCACCGTGGCTTCGAGCTCGACGCCGGCGAGGATCAACGTAGTGAGGATGATCGTCCTCTCCTCGATGCGCCCGCCTGGGTTGCGCACCTTGCGCCTTCCCAGCGAGGGAACCTCGCATTCCACCGAGGGCTTGCGGCGGCGCTGGCGCGGGTGCACCACGAACCGGACCCACTCTTCGCCGTCGCGGTCGAAGTGCTCGATGTCGAGGGCGTGCAAGGCCGCGGTGGCCGCCCCGGTGTCGATCTTCGCCTTCATCTCGGAGATCCCCAGCTCAGGCAGACGCACCCACTCCCGCCAGCCGACGGTGACCGGCTTCTTCATCTCGGGGCAAGCCGCGACGCCATCAACGTCGTGATCGGAACTGCAGCCACCAGCCCGACCGATCCCACCAGCGTTCGCATTATCTCCACGGCCACCACTTCCGAGTTGGCGACCAGCCCGAGGCTCTGTTGGGACAGGGTGAAGAGCAGCAGGAGCGGCAAGGCGGCACCGGCATAGGCGAGGAGCAAAGTGTTGACCGTCGATGCGATGTGATCGCGCCCCACGCGGAGCCCGGCGGCGTACAGGGCCCTTGGCTCGAGCCGGGGGTTCGCTCGGGCGACCTCCCAGACCGTGGAGGCCTGGGACACCGTGACGTCGTCGAGAGCGCCGATGGCGCCGAGCACGGCACCAGCGAGGAGCAGCCCGGTCGGATCCAACCCGGGTATCGCCAGGATGAAGAAGGTCTCGTCGCTGACCAGCCCGGTGAACTGAGCGAGGCCAAAGCCGATGGCACTGAGAGCGGCGGTGAGGCCGAGCGCGGCGAAGGCGCCCAAGACGGCGACGTGGCTCTTGTCGTTGACACCGTGGGCGAGATATATGGCGACAAGGGCGATGGCGGCGCCGCCCACGGCAGCCACCAGGACAGGGTCGCGGCCGGTGACGATGGCAGGGATGATGAAGCCGAGCAGCAGGCCGACGCTGATGGCAAGGCCGGCGAGCGCGGCCAGACCTCGCATCCTCCCCAACCCGACCACGGCGGCGGCGAAGAGGAGGGCGGCCCCCAATAGGACTCCACCCCGGACCCGATCGGCGAACTGATAGTTGAGCGAGCCGTCGGGGGTATCGATCCTGTAGAGCAGGACCACGTCGTCGACGTCGAGAGCGGGCGCCGTTTCGACATCCCATGACAAGACGACGGCCGATCCCACATCGGGTCCCTCCTCCAATCTGAAGACCTGGTCCACGCAATCCAGGTCGGGAGCGAACTCGCAGGGGAGCTCGTTGGACTCGACCACCCGAGCCTGATAGGCCTCATCCGCCAGACCCAACTCGGCCGTCTCCAGCGCGGGCAGCTCGCCGGGCCACAACCAGAGGAGTCCTGCCGCCACCATCGCCACCACCCCGATGACCATCCATTCCAGCAACCGGAGCTTCCTCGGCTGAAAGCGCCGGTCGGGTCCGAGGAGCCGCTCCATGTCGCTGTTGTGGTCAGCCATAGGCGGCGCATCGTATTCGATGACTGTGTTGCGCCTGGCCGAGGGCGTCGCCTGGCTACCGTTGAAGAAGGAGCCATGCATCGAGCATCCAAGTCGGACCGGCGAAGCCTTCCCCCCTGGCTGCTGGGGCTGTTGCTCGCCGCATTGATCGCCGTTCTCGTCTGGGGTCTTGCCGTGTGGCTGGGGTTTGGCGACGATCCCGCGATCGGCGGCGCCCACCCGAGGTGGCTCTGAGCGTCGATTCGACGCCGGGCCGATATCGTGCTCTGGCCGTGGTGGCGGGCTGCCAGGTGCTGGCGCTCAGCCTGTGGTACTCGGCGTCGGCCGTCTCCGACCAGATAGTGGCCGAGTGGCGGCTGGGCATCGGGGGAGCGGCCGGGCTGACGCTGATGGTTCAGCTCGGTTTCGTGGCAGGGGCACTGCTGTCCGCCTTGGCCAACGTCGCCGATGTGGTTCCCAGCAGGCGCCTCTTCTTCGTCAGCGCCTGCGCCGGAGCCGTTGCCAACCTCAGTCTCCTCGTTGTCGATGCCAACTCCACCGGGCTCGGGTTCGTCCTCAGATTCCTCACCGGGCTCGCCCTGGCCGGGGTCTACCCGGCGGGACTGAAGGTCATGGCGGGTTGGTTCAAGAGAAGCCGGGGCATGGCCCTGGGTGTGCTCGTTGGGGCCTTGACCCTGGGCACCGCCTCACCCCATCTGATGCGAGGAGTAGGCCTCGAGTGGCGGGAAGTGGTGATCGGAGCTTCGCTCCTGGCCGCCGTCGCGGCGGCCCTGATGCTGCTGGCGGTGGGTGACGGCCCGCATGAGACGGCGGCCCAGAGCTTCGAATGGAGGCTGGTGGGGAGGGTGGCCGCCAACCGTGGGGTGAGGCTTTCGATATATGGGTACCTGGGTCACATGTGGGAGTTGTACGCCATGTGGACGTGGGTGGCCACCTTTCTCGCGGCCTCCGAGGTCGCCTCCGGCTCGAGCTACCTCTCGATCCCCATTCTCACCTTTGTGGTGATTGGCTCAGGCGCTCTGGGGTCTTGGGTTGCGGGTCTCTTCGCCGATCGCTTTGGTCGAACCATGGTGGCCGGAACCGCCATGGCCATCTCGGGGTCGTGCGCTCTGGGAACAGCCGTGGTGTTTGGCCTGTCGCCTTGGCTGGTGGGCCCGCTGATGGTGATCTGGGGCACGACGGTGGTGGCCGACTCGGCTCAGTTCTCGGCGATGGTCACCGAGACGGCGGGGGACAGCGAACGCGGAACCGCATTGACGTTGCAGGTCGCCACCGGGTTTCTTCTCACCATCATCACTATCCGCGGTGTGCCCGAGATTGCCGAAGCGGTTGGTTGGAGATGGGCCTTCCCGGTGCTGGCGGCGGGGCCTGCTGTTGGTGTCATCGCCATGGTGGCGTTGCGGCGGTCTGCTCATGCGGCCGTGATCGCAGGAGGCCGAGGCTGATCAGGGGATCGTCGGCGGTGGGATGCGGTTGCCGTTGCAGTCGATGCCCTCGCCCGGCCGGTAGTCGGCCACCACCGTGTCCACGACCAACCTGCCATCAGGGTAGGTGCGCTGGCGAGTGGTCTCGACGTGAGTGCATTGCGCCCGCCGCGATGTCCTTTGACCCGTTTCCTCCACGGTCACGTGTTGCGTCGAGTACATCGTCACCGTGATCGACGTGGCCGTGTAGGAGGGCCAGATGAGGACCGGATGGTCGGTGGTGTTGTTCAGGATCAGGTCAGGTGCCGGATCAGAGATGGTTGCCTCTCGCCCAAACGGATAGCGGCTGAAATAGACGGTGTGCGACCGGTACTCGTCGAAGTCGAGCCCGGCGAGGTAGGCGGCGTTGAAGAGCGTGGTGGCGAATTGGGAGACACCGCCTCCGATCTCGGGGATGAGATGCCCGCCCCTGATGGCCCCGGCGGCTACAAACCCCTTCTCCCGCGTGCGGGGGCCGACGTACTCGTTCATCGAGACCGATTCCCCGGGGAGGATGACCAACCCCTTCACCAAGTCGGCGAAGAGCTGGATATTGGTGACTCTTCCCTCACAGCAGGCGTGATGGGTGGTGAACTCGCCGACGGGCTCGACCACCGTTGAACCGTCGGCCCAGGCCACTAGGTCAGGATCGTCGGCTTCCACCGTGGGGAGATTGAGCGGTCCACGCCAACCTCGCGTGATCGCCTCCTCGACCAACGCCAGCGCGTCCGCTGCGCAGCACACGTCGGGAATGCGTCCTGGCTTGAGAACACGCACCTCGCCGTCGACGACCTCGAGCTCGGGCTTCTCGAGGTTTCCCCACAATCCGCCGAAAGCGAGATCGACTTTCGCGGCAAGAGAGTCGGTGTTGAGCCGAACCTCGGCCCCTCGCGTCGTCTGCGTCACCACGAACAGCGACCGAAGCTCCTCGGGGGGAAAGTGACGCATGTTGCCCAGTGCGGTGACGGTCAGCCCTCCATCGGTGAGCCGGTTGATATCGGCAGCCACCTCCGCCAGCTCGGCGGCGTCGAGAGTAGGCGGCAGGGGGTGGATCGAAGGGGTGATACGGATCGACCCGCTGGTGAAGTCGTGGTCATGCAGCCCGGCGACGATGTCATCGAGTGAGGCGATGGCGCCGTCGGTCCCAGGGACCGCGGCGAGCTCTGATGCCTGCTCGAGGCGTGGCTCGACCGGCCGCAGGACCACGAGCGCGGGGGTCTCCATCGCCGTCCGCGCCTGGTCGGTGTCCACGGTTATCACCGGGTCCACATTGAAGGCGTTCCACCATGAGGAGAACCAGTCGACCGGGTCGGGGAAGAAGCCTCCTCCGTGCCTGGCGGCGAGTACCGCGGCGAGGGTGGCTTCGACGTCGTAGCGGACACCCAGCTCCGCGGCAGTCATGGCTGACACCGTGCCGCCGATGTCGATCTCGACCAGGGTTGCTGCCACCTCGGCCGCCTGGTCGGCCAGCGTCTGCGCCGCGGC
>CAZKFU010000047.1:0-7495 GCA_964552165.1 uncultured Acidimicrobiaceae bacterium | reverse complement strand
CAGGCGCCAGGTCAAACGCTTCCAGTGTCTCTTTCGAACAGCACTACCAGAACCACAGACTCCTCCGGCCGGGCACCGGTCTCCATCGTTATCGAGGATCCGACGATCGACGATTTTGCAGGTGTGTCGAGCAAGGAAGCCGGCTGCCCCAACGGGAATTGGTCGTTGATCGACGTCACATTTGTCGAGTGGACTTCGGCACACCTCGTGGTGACCGATCTCGGCACCGGCGCCATCGTCTACGACGCGCTGTTCAACTGCTCCGGGTCGGGCGCCACGCTCAGCTGCGTCGCCGCCGCCTGAATCGCAGTCGGTGTCGGACGAGAACTTTGACCCCGGTCTAGCCGCCTGACCGACAAGGTCCGCGAGGATCGATAAAGAAGGGGGCGGTTGCTCGTGCAACCGCCCCCTTCTCACAATGGGTTGATGGCCGGCTCTATCGCAGAGCCTTGCAGTTGGAGAACCCGTGGCTGCTATCCAGCTCGAATCCGGTTACGTAGACACCATCACCGAAGAAGAAGATCACCCCCGGCAGAGCCGTCAGTTTGGACGCCGGGTGGTCGAAGTCGAAGCTGATGAGCACTCCGGGCCCGAAGTCCCCCACGAACGGCTCAACCGACTCGATGAACTTTGTTGCAAACAACGGCTTGGCAAAGTTGTCGGCGTTCGAGCCGCCGGATATTCCTGGTGGGAAATGGTTCCCGTTCTCACCTGCGCAAAACATCCCCGTGATCTCGTGGACGGTTGCCGACGCCGGCAGCGCCATGGTCACCACCGTCAGGGCGGACACCACCGCCAAGGCCAATGTTCTCCTCATAATCACTCCCTTTGCTCAACGGCTGTCGAGCTGACAGCCCGCAGTCCAACCATACTGCATCGCGACCCGTGGCGCTCACTATCTGTGGTTGACCAGTGGGGCCACCTCTCTGCCCAGGAGCTCGATCGCCCGCAGCACCTGCTTGTGGGGCAGTGTGCCCACGCTGATATGGAGCATGAAGCGGTTGATCCCGAGCACATCCCGCATGCGGATGATCTTGGCAGCGACCGCCTCCGCGTCGCCCAGCACCAACGAGCCACCGGGAGCGCGCATCGACTCGTACTGAGGTCGGGTCATCGATCCCCAGCCCCGCTCCCTGCCCAGCCGGGTCATAGCCACGGCGTAGGAGGCGTAATACTCCTCGGCCGCCTGTTCGGAATCCTCACCGACATAACCGTGGGCGTGGACCGCCAGCGGAGCGTCTTCCGGATCGTGTCCCGCCTCGGCGAGGGTACGTCGGTGGAGATCGGCGAGAACTGCGAAGCGGTCGGGGTCGCCCCCGATGATCGCCAGGGCGACGGGAAGGCCCCGGGTGGCGGCGCGGACGATGGACTGTGGGGTGCCACCGACCGCCACCCAGATGGGGAGCGGTTCCTGGCGTGGCCTCGGGTAGATGGCTTGGTCCTCGATGGGGGGCCGAAAGCTGCCTGACCATGTCACCCGCTCGTTGTCACGAATGGCCAGGAGAAGGTCGAGTTTCTCGGCGAAGAGGGCGTCGTAGTCGGAGAGCGAGTAGCCGAAGAGAGGGAATGACTCGATGAACGAGCCCCTGCCCACCATCAGCTCGGCCCTGCCCTCGGATACCAGATCGAGGGTGGCAAAGTCCTGGAAGGTGCGCACCGGATCGGCCGAGGAGAGGATTATCACTGCCGGCGATAGACGGATTCTCGTAGTCCGCCCCGCGGCCGCCGCCAGCACCACCGCGGGCGCCGACGATGCAAAGTCGGGGCGGTGATGCTCACCCACCCCGTAGACATCGAGCCCGACCTCCTCGGCCAACTCGATCTCGGCCAACACCTGACGAAGTCTGTCGCCGTGGCCGATGGTCTCGCCGGTCTCGGGGTCGGGGTAGGTCTCGGCGAATGTGGTGATGCCCAGTTCCATGAGGCGGCTCATTGTGGCCGACCCGAACCGGTCAGCCCTCCAGCGACCCGGGGTCGGCGGGGACGTCGACCGAATGCTGTTGCAGTACCGATAGAGGGACGATGTCGAGGGAGCGCTCGTGGGTGGAGGCAAGCAGCACCGGCGCCGCCGCCCCATCGTGGTGGGCGCGCAACCAGTTGCGTGCCGTCACACACCAACGATCACCAGGGACCAACCCAGGGAAGCGGTATTCCGGCATCGGGGTCGTCAGGTCGTTTCCGATGCGACGCTGGTGCTCGAGAAACTCGGCGGTGACGACGGCGCACACCGTGTGGCTTCCCACATCCTCGATCCCGGTGGTGCAGCTGCCATCCCTGTAGAAGCCAGTGACGGGGTCGAAACCGCAGGGCTCCAGCTCCCCGCCCAGCACGTTGCGGTCGGTCACGGCGTCATTATCGTCGCCGGGATGGGGATGTTCCCCCATGACCCCGGATCCGGTCGGGGCTTACCGTGAGGTCATGACCGTGACGCAGGCGGGTGGCCCGCTCTTGCAGAACCCGAGGGTGTAGCTTTGCCTTTCATGACCGCCGTGCCCGGCTCTCATGCGGCGGTGCCGGCGGTAGGCGACACGCTGCGCCGCATAGTTGCCGGTTACCGCATCCTCTCTTGGGTGTGGATGGCGATCCTCCTGGTGGTGGCCCTCGCCCTCGATCAGCAGGGCAACCGGGCGATTCTGGTGGGCGCGTTCTCCCTGGCCACGGTCTGGACGGTGTTCACCTTGTGGGTGGCCCGCGACCACCGGAGGCTGGGCAGCATCCTCTTCGTCGCCGCCGACGGTGTGATCGCCTTCGGGCTCTCCGCGGCGGGGCTCCTGGCGGGCACCCAGGATTTCATCAGCGGCGGATGGCCCGGCTCGTGGCTCTTCGTGGTTGCCTTCGCCTCCAACCTCAGGTGGACCATGCTGGCCTCCTTGTTGCTCGCCTTCGAGCACGTCCTTCTCCATTTCGCCCACGGTTTTGGGCTGGAGCGGACTGCGGGGACCTTTCTCTTCATCGCAGTCGGCGTCATCGTGGGTTGGGCCTTTGACAACCTTCGGCTCCGGGAGCGGCTGCGTCTGGCCGCCGAGGCGGAGCTCGCCGAGGAGCGGGAGGCGACGGCCCGGCATGAGGAGCGTGCCGAGCTGGCCCGCCAGCTCCACGACTCGGTGCTGCAGACGCTCCACGCCATCAGGGTCGACGCCGACCATCCCGACGAAGTGCGGTACCTGACCCGCCGCCAGGAGCGCGAGCTGCGCCGCACCATCGAGGAGTTCCGTTCTCCCCACCGCGACAGCTTTCGGGCGAAGCTCCTTCGCCACCGGGACGAGGTGGAGGATCTGTGCCAATGGGTGAAGATCGTCGACGTGATCCGCGACGACGCCAACGTCACGCCCCAATTGGAGGCGGCCCTGGGGGCGGCGCGAGAGGCGATGATGAACGCCGCCAAGCACTCCGGCGCCGACCGGGTGGATCTGTACAGCGAGATCACCGACGGGGAGGTGGTCATCCACGTTCGTGACAGGGGGAAGGGTTACGACCCTGAAGGCAAGGGCGGCCGTGACCCGGTGAGGACGATCACGGCGAGGCTGGAGCGTGCGGGAGGCAGGGTTCTGATAGACAGCGCGCCCGGTGAGGGGACCGAGGTGACGATCAAGGTGCCACAGCGATGAACCAGCCCCCTCCCGCCTCCGTCTTCATCGTCGAGGACCATCCCCTGGTTCGTCGAGGCATCGAAGGGCTCATCGAGAAGAGGTACGACCTGGTGGGTTCCGCCGACGAGGTGGGGATTGCAGTGGAGATGATCGAGGAGCGGCGACCCGATCTGGTGCTGCTGGACGTCAAGCTCCCCGGGGGCGGGGGTGCCGCCGTCGTGGAGGGGGTGCGCCGTTTCGACAACGACGTCAAATTCCTGGTTCTCTCGGTGTCGGCCGACCGAGAGGACGTGGTCCGAATGTTCCGAGCCGGCATCGACGGATACGTGGTCAAGACGGCGGACGAGGCCTATGTTCTCAAGGCAATCGAGCGCACACTTCGAGGCGCCCGACCCGTATCCCCGGAGATCGCCGGGTTCATGCTCGACATCGACGAAGACATCCCCGAGGCCGAGGGCATCGAGCGCTTGCCACCGCGGGAGCGGGAGGTGACCACGCTGATCGCCCGTGGCTACACCTATCGGGAGACGGCGGCGACATTGTCGATGAGCGTCAAGACGCTCGAGAATCACATCGCTCACATCTTCTCCAAGCTTGGTGTGGCCAGCCGCCATGAGCTGGCCCGAATCGCCTACGAGACGGGCTTCCTTCGGCCGCTCATCCCTTCCGGCGATCCCGTCACCACCGAAGAGGGACCCTGAGATAGGTCCTGTGTGATCCGCTCCAATAGCTGACGCCTGGTGAGGGGATCCCCCGAGTGATCTCCGGGGGAGAGGAGGGCGATCCCCGATAGATCCCGCCATCGAACGATGTCACTGTCTCGGCATGGCGAATGCGGTCTCACAAGGCTCAGATAGCTCGGTGGGCCCGCCGGCATGGGGCGCCCCCGTGAGTGCCGCCGGCCGCGCCGACGCCGTGGGGGATCTTCCCCAGGGGACGAAACCCCATATACAAGTCAGGCTCTTTGGGTGATGTTCTGGGAATGAGCTACGCCACTCCCCACCAGGATGCTCTGCAGGTCCTGGCTCGCAGCCTCCCCACCGTTCGTCTGGGAACGCTTCTCCGCTGGGTGATGCTGGTCGGTGCCACATCCATCATCTACCTCACCATGCGCGACGGGTGGGGAGAGATCCGTACCTCGATGGCGGCGCTGGTGGCTAACGAGATCATCCTGGTGGCGGGTGCCCTCCTGCTCGAAGTGGCGTGGACCTGGGCGCTGGCCCAGGTGTACCGGAGCTCGCTGGTGGCGTTTGGGGGATCGGCTAGGCATCGTGACGCCCTCCGGGTTTCGATGGGTGCCTTCACGCTGAGCCGGGTCCTCCCGGGCGGGGGGACTGTTGGGGGCCTCTTCGCTGCCAGGGAGTTCATAGCCATCGGAAACTCCGGTGCGTTGACGCTGGTGTCGATGGTCACCGGTGGCTGGGTGTCGTTGGTCTCCCTGACCGCGATCGTCTCAACAGGGGTGGGTTTCGGGGTGGCGGTGGGGCTGGTGTCCCCCAGTTACCTGATCCTGCCACTGGGGGTCTTCACCGGGCTCCTCGGGGCGGGGCTGGCGGCGGTGCTGGCGATGAAGCACCCAGGCTTCCGGCAGCGGGTGGCGGCTTTCCTGGGAAGGATGTTTGGCCGGTGGGGCGGCGGGATGACGGCGTCCGAGGTCGACGCCACCTTGGAGCAGGCCGCTGGGTCGGGGCTGGGCCGATTGGCTCCGGTGGGGTTCTGGGCGGCGCTGAGCTGGGTTCTCGACGCCGGCGCCTTGTGGCTGGTTTTCGCAGCCTTCGGGCATCCATTGAGTTTGGGGGCTCTGGCCGTTGGCTACGGGCTGGCGAACCTCCTTCAGGCGCTTCCCGAGATGACCCCGGGATGGCTGGGAGTGCTCGAGGGAACGCTCGCCTTCACCTATGCCGCCTTCGGCGTCCCACTCGGTGTGGCCGCAGTCGCCGTGCTCGGATATCGGGTTCTCTCGTTTTGGCTGCCGGTGGCGGCCGGCGTGCCCTTTGGGTTGGGAATCCTTCGCAAGCATGGGCGGCGGCCTGCTCTCGAGGTGGCCTCATGAGCGACGTGGGACCGGTTGCCCTCACCGGCGGAGGCGAGCACCTCACCGGATGCGAGTCCATCGAGCGTCGACTTCTCGAGCTCACCGGTGTCAGCAGACCCCGGGTGGCGGTGATCCCAACCGCAGCCGCCAGGCGACAGATGCCGAAGACGGCGGCATTGGCCCGCAACTACTGGGCGCGGTTGGGTGCCGCAGTGAGCATCGCCGTTCCCGAATGCGATATTGACCGTGCCTTGGACGCAGTGGGACAGGCCGACATCGTGGTCCTCCCTGGGGGTCACCCCAACAAGCTGGTGGCATCGCTGGGGGCGTCGCCGGTCACCGATCTCATCATCGAACGATGGCGGCAGGGCGTGGCCATATCGGGATCCTCGGCTGGGGCGATGTGTCTCTTTGAGTGGCGGATCAATTTGTATCCGCCAAACCCGCTACGGACCATCCCCGGGTTCGGGCTCCTCGACGGCTACGTGTCGGCACCCCACTTCGACCGTCTCCGAGGGCGACGGTGGGCTCATCATGTCGTAGGACGGCTGGGCGGGTTGGGCGTGATCGGTCTCGACGAGGCAACCGCGCTCGTGGGACGGTCGGGAGCTCTCGAAGTCGTGGGCCGGGGAGCGGTCTCCGTGGTCGACGGCGACGGAATCACCAGTTACCCCCCGGGCCAGTGGGTCCCGGTCGACGTGCTCCGGGGAAGCAGGGCTCGTATCGACCAAGCAGCGGCCATCGGCGGCCAAGATTCGCTCATGCCGCATCTGACTCCGGTGGCGGCGGAGGCGTGAGACCGGTTTGCCGGCTACTCCACCTCGACGTGAAGCGTTCCCTTCATGTCATCATGATGAACGATGGTGCAGATGAACGCGTAGCTCCCGGGGGTGGCCTCGAACTCGAACTCATGTGAAGAGAGAGCGGCTATTCCCACCTCCGGCGCGGAGGTTCGGATTCCGCTGGCGGTTTCATACGACATCGCCGGCGGGCTGATACAGAAGGCGCGGGTCTACCTGCAGGTGGCGAGCTTCTTCCAACAGGTGGAGGCGGCCCAGGCGGCCAGCGCCATCTAGTCGGAGATCAACCCGACAGGAACTCGAGGACCAGGTCGCTGAAGGCATCCGGCGTCTCCAGCGGTGGCAGATGGGCAGCTCCGGGGATGATCTCCACTCGGGCATCGGGGACACGATCCGCGATGTGCGTGGCCATGGGTGCGAAATCGGGCTGGTCGAGCTCACCGGCGATGATCAGCGTGGGCGCGGTGATCTGCTCCAGCTTGAGGTGCCGATCGGCGACCAGCCAGCTGCCGTCGGCGGCCGGGTTCTCCCACTCGAAGGCACGTCGCTGCATTTCGAACACCTTCTGTCGCAGCCTGGCCTCGACATCGTCGGGACCCCGCTGTGGGCCGTCGAGCCAGAAGCGGACGTTGAGCCAGGAGGCCCCGTCGAGGTCGCCCCTGCCCAACGCCTCCTCTTCGGCGTCGTCGAAGGCCGACATGGTCTCGACCCAGTCCCACGAAGCGAGGCCGGGTGCAACCAGCACCAGCCGATCGACCAATTCGGGTCGGGCCAGTGCCAGGTCAATGCCCACTCCCGCCCCCATCGAGACCCCGACGACATGGGTGCGGGAAATGCCCAGCGCCTCCAAGAAGGCGGCGGCGTCGGCGGTGTAGGCGAAAGGGCCGTCGGGAAGCGGTGTCTCGCCATAGCCACGCATGTCGAAACTGATGACCCGGTGAGCACGGGACAGTGCCGGCATCACGTCGTCCCACATTCGTCGATCGGCGATCCCGGCATGTATGAGAAGCAGAGGAGGTCCGGTGCCCGCCTCGTCGTAGCCGTGGTTCACCCCATTGACCATCGCCCTT
>CAZKFU010000046.1:0-7522 GCA_964552165.1 uncultured Acidimicrobiaceae bacterium | reverse complement strand
CGTCGATGCCCCTGGCGATCGACCCCTCGAGTTACAGCTGATCGTGCCGGTCGAAGACATGGCCGAGCCAGCGCAACCGGACCCACTCGATCCGGACCGGGTATCCAACTCCAGCATCTGGCCCGCGATCTACCCCCGGATCCTGGAGATGGTCGAGGCTCACCGGAGCACGATCGTCTTCGCCAACTCGCGACGTCTCGCCGAACGGATCTGCGCTGAGATCAATCTGGCCGCCGGAGCGGAGATAGCGCGCGCCCACCATGGCTCCGTGGCACGAGAACAGCGGGTCGGGATCGAGGAGGCGCTCAAGGACGGTGAGCTCAAGGCCGTGGTGGCGACCTCTTCGCTGGAGCTTGGGATCGACATGGGTGCGGTCGACCTGGTGATTCAAGTGGAGGCGCCGCCAACTGTTGCCTCCGGGCTGCAGCGGGTGGGCCGGGCCGGCCACCACGTCGGAGGAACCTCGCACGCCGCGATATTCCCGAAGTATCGCGGAGATCTCTTGGTCTCGACGGTGATGGCTCACGCAATGGGCAACGGTTCCATCGAGGAGACGGCGATCCCCCGGAACCCAATCGACGTGCTCGCCCAACAGATCGTCGCCGAGTGGGTGAGCGCCGAGCGCGACGTAGATGAGGTCTACAACATGGTGCGACGGGCCCATCCTTACACCGAGCTCTCGCGCCAGGTCTTCGACGAGACGATCGACATGCTGACGGGCAGGTTCCCCTCGGATCTGTTCTCCGAGCTTCGCCCCCGTCTCAACTTTGACCGGCACCGTGGAACGCTCAGCGCCCGAGCCGGGGCCCGCCAACTGGCCGTCATCAACGCCGGCACCATTCCCGACCGTGGCCTGTACCGGGTGACCCTCCCCGATGGGGTGAAGGTAGGCGAGCTCGACGAGGAGATGGTCTACGAATCACGCCCTGGCGACACCTGTCTGCTCGGCTCGTCGACATGGCGGATTACGGCCATCACTCCAGCTCGCGTCGAGGTGGTGCCTGCTCCCGGCGAGCCAGCGCCGCGAATGCCATTCTGGCGCGGCGACATGCTGGGTCGTCCCTTGCAGACCGGGCTCGCCGTCGGCAGGTTCACTGGGGAGATCGGCCGCCTCGACCGCGACCAGGCAATGGCGACTCTGCAGGACGACTATCACTTGGACGATCGTGCCGCCGCCAACCTCTATGCGTATCTGGAGGAGGAAAAGGAGGCGACCGGGTTTCTCCCCACTGACCGGACTCTGGTAGCCCAGACCTTCAGGGACGAGATCGGGGACTGGCGCCTGGTGCTGCTGTCCCCCCTGGGGGCGAAGATCCACGCGCCATGGGCGTTGGCGCTGCGCCACCGGATGAGAGCTCGATATGGCGCCGACATCGATGTCATCTGGTCAGATGACGGCATCGCATTGAGATTTCCCGACGCCGACGAACCCCCCGGCGCCTCTGATCTGATCATCGACGCCGATGAGGTCGAGCCTCTGCTTCTCGAGCACCTCGCCGACACCTCCCTGTTCGCGGCCCGGTTCCGCGAGGCGGCGGGACGATCCCTGCTCCTCCCCCGGCGCCGGCCGGGACAAAGAACTCCGCTCTGGATGCAAAGACGAAAGGCCGCCGACCTGCTTGGTGTCGCCAGACGGTTTGGGTCGTTCCCCATCGTCCTCGAGGTCTACCGGGAGATCCTCCAAGACGACTTCGATCTCGACGGATTGAAGACCGTCCTATCCGCGATCGGACAACGAAAGACCCGACTGGTCGATGTCGAAGTGACCTCACCAAGCCCGTTTGCGACATCTCTGCTGTTCGCCTTTGTCGCCGCCTACCTCTACGAGTCGGACACACCCATAGCCGAGAGAAGGGCCACAGCGCTGACGCTCGACCGCGGCCTCCTCGCCGAACTGTTGGGTGAGGGAGAGCTTCGCGACCTACTCGATCCGGATGTGGTCGCCGAGGTCGAGATCGAGCTGCAACGGCTCACCGCCCAGCTCAGCGCCACGACGGTGGACGCAGTGCACGATCTACTCCGCGACCTCGGACCTCTCACGATGGATGAGCTGAGAGCACGTGCAACAGGCCTGGAGCTCGATGAGGCATTGGCCGCGCTGATCGGATCGCATCGCGTAATCGAGATCACGTGGCGAGGCGAGACGAGAATGGCCGCGATCGAGGACACCTCGCGACTGCGCGACGCTCTCGGTGTGCAGCCGCCTCCCGGTGTTCCCCACGCCCATCTGCGCCCTGTCGATGACCCGCTCGGCGACATCGTCGCTCGCTATGCCCGCACCCACGGGCCGTTTGCGGTCGAAGTCGCCGCCTCTGCCCTGGCGCTCCCCCCGGCGGTGGTCGAGACGCAACTGCGGCGGCTCCAGGATGAGGGGCGGGTCGTCGAGGGAGCTTTTCGCCCTGGAGAGGCGGCACGGGAGTGGGTTGACGAGGGGGTCCTCAAGCGTCTGAAGCGCCGGTCGCTGTCGGCGCTGCGCCAGGAGATCGAGCCCGCGCCCGGAACCGCACTCGGCAGATTTCTGCCCAGATGGCAGGGTGTGACCTCGTCTCCGGGCCGCGGCACGGGCGAGGTGCTCGACCGCCTCGCTGGGCTCGCGCTCCCGGCCTCGACTCTGGAGCGAGACATCCTGGCGGTGCGCCTCGAAAACGGTGGTGGTGAGATCGACGGTGCCCTGCTCGGCGGATCTCTGGTCTGGGTGGGGATGGGCGCACTCGGGGCTCGAGACGGCAAGGTGGCTCTGTATCCGCGGGAGCGGTTTGCCGATCTCCGCGCCGAACCGGGAGAAGTGCCCGACCATCCCCACACCGAGGCCCTTCTGACCCTGCTGGAGAGACGGGGCGCCAGTTTCTTCGCCGATCTGTACCCCGAGATCGGTGGTGACCCCAACGACCTGATCGAGTCGCTCTGGGACCTGGTTTGGGCCGGCCATCTCACCAACGACACCATGGCCCCCCTGCGCGCATACCTGTGGGGCACCGGCAAGGTACGGCGGAGGCCGGCGCTCCCCTCCACATTCCCAGCATCCGCTGGTGGGCGCTGGTCCTTGGTGGCCGAGATCAGCAGAGGGACGTCGACCGACACCGAGCGCACCGCAGCATGGGCTCAGACGCTTCTTGACAGGCAGGGAATAGTCACCCGGCCCGGCGTGCTCGCCGAGTCCGTGATGGGCGGTTTCGCCGGTATCTACCCGGTCCTCAACCACCTCGAGGAAACAGGCCGGGTTCGGCGCGGCTACTTCGTCGAGGGGCTCGGTGGCGCTCAGTTTGCCCTCCCCGGAGCCGTCGACCGGCTCCGATCGGCGACCTCCACCGGTGTGGTGGCCTTGGCCGCAGCCGACCCGGCAAATCCCTATGGAGCGGCCCTCCCCTGGCCCGAGCTGGACCACACTCCAGGGCGCCACGCAGGCGCCTACGTCTTCCTCGCCGATGGTGAGCTCGCCGGCTATCTCGAGCGGGGAAGAAAGCGGCTGACGATCCTCGGCGATGGGAACGACGCCCATCCCGAGTTGGCCCGCGCCATTGCCGACATAGCCTCGAGGCACCGCCGAACGGCATTGGAGACGATCGGGGGGTCGTCCGCACCCGAGTCGCCGCTGGCCCCGATGCTGTCTCAGTGGGGTTTCGCTCTTTCACCTCGGGGCCTGAGCTACCAAGGCAAGCGAGTCGGCCCTCGCTGAGAGCGCTGATCAGTCGGCCTCGGGGCGGATGATTCGTCGAGACATGTCGTCGAACGACGTGTCCGGATCGAGCTCGGTGCCGGAGCGGAAGGCAGCGCGGCCCACCAGATGGGCTCCCACCGGCGCGGTGATGAACTGGAGGAGGATCACCAGAATCAGCTTGGTGGCATCGCCGCCGTCCGACATCACGAGGATGGCGCCACCGAGGATCACCACCAATCCGAGTGTCGCCGGCTTGGTGGCGGCGTGCATCCTGGCGAACACATCGGAGAATCGCTGTAGGCCCGCCGCCGCGATCACAGCGAGAACGGAGCCCAGGATGATGGCGGCAGCGGCGACCACCGTCACCTCACGCCCCCCTTCGCTCGATGAACCGAGCCACCAGCGCGGTGCTCGAGAAACCAAGCACCGCCGCGACAACCATCACGTCGAGATACGTGCCGTCTCCGGTGCGGGCGGCCTGGACTGCAAGCCCGCTGACGACGACAACAAGCAACATGTCAAGGGCGACAATGCGGTCGGCAAGCGATCCCGGGCGAAGCAGGCGAACCAGACAGCCCAATCCTGCAACCGACAGCAATCCCAGGGACAACAGCGCCGCCCAACCGATCATGACGAAGCCTCTGCGGAGTGAGGGAAGGCCGCAAGAGCGAGCTCTTCCAAACGAAGCACCTCTTCCCTTGCCGCCTCGACGGTTCCGAGATGAAGAACATGCATGTAGAGAACGGCGGGATCGTCGTCCACTTCGAGCGTGAGAGTGCCGGGGATCAGCGACACCATGTTGGCCACCAGGGTCAGGGTTGCCGTCGAGCCGCTCCGCATCGGAACCGCCACCACCGCGGCGTTGATGCGATTGCGCGGGGTCACCACCTCCCACGACAGGAGGGCCGACGCCTCTACCAGCTTCCACGCGAAGAAGCCGAAGAGGCGGATTGTCGCTCCCGGCCGGAACCGATAAGGGGCGGCCGACTTGTGAGCCGGTACAACGGCCAGGACGATCGATGCCGCCACCACCCCGCCGATGAGATTTGCCCAGGAGAGCTGCTCCCACAGCGCGACCCACACGATCGCCAGCCACGACACGATGACAATCCTTCCCCTCATTGCCCCAACACCGCGGTCACGTAGACGGAGGAGTCGGCGAGGCTGGCAGCGGCCGTCAGCGCCAGCTCGTAGAGCGGCCCGGCGGCGGCGACGAAGGCGAGACCGGCCAGAACCAGGACGGCGGTCGGCGCCACCATCATTCGCGGGAAGCGGAGACGGGAGACCTCCAGAGACTCGGGAATGGGTGGTGGCTCGTCGGCTCGCCCCCAGAAGACGCCGGCCCAGATCTTGGCCATCGAGAACAGCGTGAGGGCGCTGACCAGCAATGACACGGCGACGGTGAGGTTGGCTCCGATGCCGAGCCCCGCTTGAACGAGTGTCAGTTTGGCGACGAACCCGGAGAGGGGTGGAATCCCGGCCAGGCTTAGGGCGGGAAGCAGAAACAGGACGGCGATCATGGGAGCGGTGTGGAGCAATCCCCCCAATCGTCTCAGGGCGCCGGTGCCCGTGCTCTCCTCGACCAGGCCACCTACCAGGAAGAGCGTCGTCTTGACCAGGATGTGGTGAACCACGTAGACGACCGTGGCCGCCAAACCCGCGACCGTGAGGAGCCCCAACCCAAAGATCATGTACCCGATCTGGCTGATGATGTGAAAACTGAGGATCCGTTTCACGTCATCCTGGGCGATGGCACCGAGGACACCGACCAGCATGGTGAGACCGGCAACTGCCAGCAGGAACACAGATGGCGCCTCCGGATCCGCAAAGAGAAGCGTCTGCGACCTGATGATGGCGTAGACACCCACCTTGGTGAGAAGGCCGGCGAAGATGGCGGTGATGGGGGCCGGTGCCGTCGGGTATGAGTCGGGCAACCAGAAGAAGAGCGGAAAGATGGCGGCCTTCACCCCGAACACCACGAGAAACATGATCCCTAGCGCGGAGCGAAGTCCGGGATCGATCTCCTGCAGCTTGACCGCGAGGTCGGCCATGTTCACGGTTCCGGTGGCGGCGTATACCAACCCCACGGCGGTGATGAACAGTGTCGAGGCGAGGAGGCTGATTACCACATAGGTCATCCCGTGCCTGATCTGGGCTCGGGTACCCCCGAGCGTGATCAGCACGTAGCTGGCAGTGAGAGTGATCTCGAAGGCAACGAACAGGTTGAAGAGGTCGCCGGTTATGAAGGACGCCGAGACACCAGCCGCCATCACCAGGTACACCGGGTGGAAGAATCCGGTGTCGTCTGCGGTGCGAGGGCTTCCGATGGCGTACACCAGCACAGCAAGCAGCATCACCGCCGAGACCGTGAGCATGATCGCCGAGAACGAGTCGACCACGAGCGTGATCCCCAGGGGGGGCGCCCAACCCCCCACCTGCACGGCGACAACAGACCCGCCGGCGACCTCGGAGAGGAGAGCACCGCTCGCAGTCACGGTTGCCGCCAGCGACGCCACGCCGAGTATCCGCTGCAGCCGCGGCCATCTCTCCAAGGCCAGCGATATTGCTGCCGCGGCAAGGGGGATCACCATCGGTGCCGGCACCATGAGGTTCAAGCCTCCCCCCTCTCTGGGTCCTCAACCAGCTCATCCTGACGGGCAGCCCCCCTCGCGCTCATCAGGGCTATCCGTCGGTCCTCGATGTCATCCTCGACCTCGTCGGTTTGCCGAGCCAGCCAGCTGCGGTAGGCGAGCGTCAACAGGAAGGCGGTCACACCGAACGTGATGACGATTGCTGTCAGGGCCAGAGCCTGGGGCAGGGGGTCGGAGACGGGTCCGGATCCGTCGACGATCGGAGCCCTCCCCGCCCTTCCCCCGGCCATGAGCAGGACCAGGTTCGCTCCGTGTCCCAGGATCGCCAGCCCAATGACGATTCGGCTCAGGTGGCGTTGCAGAAGGAGATATACGCCGGCGCCGTAGAGCACAGCGACGGCGATCGAGAGGACGGCGATCATGACTCCCCGCTCTCCGAGTCACCGTCATCACCCAGTGACATCAGCAACGCGGCGGTCAGGCCCACAACCACGACGAACACGCCGAGATCGAAGGGCAGCGCCGTCGTGGCTTTCAACAGCCCCAATACCGGCAGGTCGATCTCCCATGAGGTGCTCTCCAGGAAACCAGCCCCCCAGACCCAGCCACCCGCCCCGGTGAGCAGGGCGAACCCCAGGCCGATGCCGATAATCGACGCCGGTGATGACCGCAGGACCGAAGCCACGGCGGAGCGTCCACCGGCGACGAACTTGAGGATTAGCGCAATCCCCGCCACCAGCCCGGCGACGAAACCGCCACCGGGGTGGTTGTGGCCGGCAAAGAGGAGGAACAGCGAGAAGACCAGGGCCGTCCTCACCACCTGATCGACGAGGGTGTCGAGGATCAGCGAGCGCCGAATCACGGGTCGCTCCCTTCCCCGTCGACGCCGGCCTCGAGACGAGACCGGATCAGAGCCATGACACCCAGCGCCGCCACGGTGAGAACGGTGATCTCGCCAAGCGTGTCGAGGGCCCTGAAATCGGTGAGGATGACGTTGACGACGTTGCGCCCTCCTCCTTGTGGCTGGGCGAGCGACATGAAGTCGTCGACGAGGGGCCGGGCGGTCCGACCCGCGGCCGCCCACAAAGAGAACATTCCTACGAAGACGGCGACACCTACTGAAACCGTGACGCGGGTGATCTGGCGAAGGCGCCATCCCACGAAGTCGAATTGCTCAGGGAGGTGGCTCAGAACCAGGACGAACAGGGCGAGGGCCAGTGTCTCCACCAGGAGTTGCGTCAATGCCAGGTCGGGGGCGCCCTGAATCACGAAC
>CAZKFU010000045.1:266-7548 GCA_964552165.1 uncultured Acidimicrobiaceae bacterium | reverse complement strand
TCGCGGACGATTTTCTTTCATCGACGTATCTTGCATCGACGGCTCCGGTTCTGAGGGCGACGTCAAGGCGCGCATCAAGCAGATCGAGCGCGAGATCGAGAACACCGACTCCGACTGGGACAAGGAGAAGCTCCAGGAGAGGCTCGCCAAGCTCTCCGGGGGTGTCGTCGTCATCAAGGTCGGCGCCGCCACCGAGGTCGAGCTCAAGGAGAAGAAGCACCGAATCGAGGATGCGGTCTCCGCAGCCCGAGCCGCGGTGGAGGAGGGAGTGGTCCCCGGTGGTGGGGTGGCTCTGCTCCGTGCGCAGACCGCGTTGGACAAGATCAGGGGTGGCTCGGATGATGAGAAGGCGGGTCGCAACATCGTCCGCCGCGCGATGGAGGAGCCCCTACGCCAGATCGCCTTCAATGCCGGCTTCGAGGGTGGAGTCGTGGTGGAGCGGGTCCGCGCCGGCGAGGGGAACTTCGGGTTCAACGCCGCCACCGGTGTCTACGAGGACCTGATCGCCGCCGGGATCCCCGATCCCGCCAAGGTGACACGGTCGACGATCCAGAACGCGGCGTCGATCGCCGGTCTGCTGTTGACCACCGAGGCACTCGTTGCCGAGCAGAAGGAAGAGGCCCCCGTTGGTGCCGGCCACGGTCACGGCGGCGGCCCCGACATGGACTTCTGATCATCTGATCAGAACCAGTTCACGAAAGAGGGGCCCGACACGGGCCCCTCTCTCCTTTTGCGCTCAGTGAGCCGACCGGGCCCTATGCGAGCCCCAACTCGGTGGCATAGCGTTCCATGCGGGGGAGAACCTCGTCGGCCTCCAGCGGGGGCAACGAGAACACTGCTCGATCGACTCCTGCCATCTCCATCATCTCGACGTTCCCGAGACGAGCCGCGTACGCGGTGATCTCGAACGCGGCAGGGTCCCGGCCTGCATCGGCGACCGCGGCACGGACCCGGCTCACCTGATCGACGATGTCGTGTCTGGTAGCCAATGGCATCCACCCATCGCAGAACTCGACCATGTCGGCGACGGTCCGGGGCCCCACCGCCGCGCCCATGACCACCGGTGGGTGTGGCTTCTGCACTGGCTTGGGCCATGCCCACGACGTCTCCAGCGCCAAATGCTTGCCTGTGAAGGAAGACTCCTCCTCCGTCCACAACGACTTCATCAGAAGGATCTTCTCCCGGAGAAGAGCACGCCTCACCCCGTACGCAACACCGTGGGAAGCCATCTCTTCCTTGTTCCATCCATAGCCCACGCCAAAGATCACCCGGCCTCCCGATAAGAGATCGAGCGAGGCCACCTCCTTGGCCGTCCATATCGGGTCGCGCTGAGCGACGAGGGTGATCCCCGTGGCCAGCTTGATCGTCGACGTCACCATCGCTGCCGCCGTCAAAGCGATGAACTGGTCGTGGGTCCGCCAGTACTGCTCGGGAAGGGTTCTGGCGCCTTTGACACCGCCCCACGGAGTCCTCCGAGAGGTCGGTATATGAGAATGCTCGGGGAACCACACCGACTCGTAGCCCATCGCTTCCGCCTCCCGGGCGAAGGTGTCGGGCCGAATTGATCGATCGGTCGGAAAGATGAACACTCCGTACTTCATGGCGGCCAACCTAGTGACGCTGAAGGATCGAATTCGCAGCCGGATCGAGAGCGCCGGCCCGATGCCATTCGAAGAGTTCATGCGGATCTCCCTTTACGACCCCGAGGCGGGCTTCTTTGGGGCGGGTGAGCTCAAATCACGGCGGGGGGGTGACTTTCTCACCTCACCCGAGGTGAGTCCCCTATTTGGGGAGACTCTCGCTGCCCATGTGAGGTCGGAACACAATCGCATAGGTGAGCCGTTCCAGGTGGTCGAGGTTGGAGCCGGGTCGGGCTCACTGCTAGAGCCGATGCTGGAGGCATTCCCGGTCCGCGCACTGGCGGTGGAGGCCTCGCCGGCGGCGCTGCGGGCCCTTGCCGAACTGGTCACGGTCGCCGACCGGGCTCCGAATAGCGTTCGAGGCGTGATCATCGCCAACGAGCTGCTGGACAACCTTCCCATGGCCTTGGCACAACGAGTCAACAAATCGTGGAGAGAGCGTTGGGTGGGCGCCGATGGCGACTCTCTCACATTTGTCGACGCCGATCCCCGCCCCGAGGTTTTGGCGTGGTTGGAATCTCATGCGGGCCCGGTTCCCGATGGGGGATGGGTCGAGGTCCAGCTCGAGGCGGCGATCTGGTTGGCCGAGGCGATCGACTCGTTGACTGCCGGATCGGTCGTGGTCATCGACTACGGGGACACCGCTGACAACCTGCTTCCTCGACGACAGGATGGGACCCTCCGTACCTATCGGGCGCACCACCTGGGCCCACATCCACTGGAGGAGCCAGGGAAGACCGACATAACCGCAGACGTCAACTTCACCGCCCTTCGCTCGGTTGCCGAGTCGAAGGGTGCGGAAGTGCAGTTCCATCGCCAGGACGATTTCTTGACGCTGCTTGGGCTTCGTGACCGGCTGTCCCAGTTTCGCCTAGCCGAGCTGGAGGCAGCTCGCTCCGGCGATGAGATGGAGAGATTGCGGCTGCGGGGCCTCAAGACCGAGGCGGAGACCTTGCTTCATCCTCGAGGACTGGGAGACTTTCGAGTCCTCGTGGTTACCAGGACGGGAACCGGTGACGGGGTGGGCAGCGTCAAAAGGGTATGAGAGCTGTCCTAGGCTTGCTTGTGGTTGCCGGCTTGCTTCTATCGGCATGCGGGCTCCCTGAAGATGGCGCCGCCACCCCGACAACCGAGGGGAGCACAACTGTGGACAGCACCACCACCTCAACACCGGGCGATCCGCTGGCGCAGGTCACCGCTACCTCTGTCTCCGACCTGGCCACCCGGCTCCGGGTCGAGCCGACGGCCATCGAAGTCATCCGCTCCGAGGAGATCACTTGGCCCGATGGCAGTCTGGGGTGCCCGGAAGAAGGCATGGTCTACACCCAGGCGCTCGTCGACGGTTACCAGGTGATCCTCGATCACGATGGTCGCATCTACCTCTATCACGCGGGAAGCGATGCCGTGCCCTTCCTCTGCCCTTCGGATGAGAAGGACGGTGGCTACGACTTCGTCCCTCCCCCTCGGTTTGACACGTAAGGAGAAAGGCGCCCCAATGGGGCGCCTTTCTCGTGTTGCGTTGCGCTTCTCGTTACTCGGTTTCGACCCGAATCAGAGTCAGTCCAATCACTCCATCGGCGTCGCTGTGTGACACCGCGCCGAGGTAGGTGGGGCCCGCAGACAGGCCGCTCCACGAGAACTCGATGGTTCCCACCTGACCGATCGTCGCCGATGTCGGCGCCGAATCGATCACCAGCGAGCCACCACCGGGCGTGGCCGGGACATCCCAGAGGTGGAACGTGTATCCCACTCCCGGAGCGGGATCGACCACGGCCCAACCGTGGACGAACAACGTGTAGTTGCCGTCAGGCGGGTTGGCGATATTGATCGCCTCGTTGGTCGCACCTGCTGTCGACTGCGCCACGAACGTCCCATTCCGGAACAGGAACAGATCGATGTCGGTGGCACCCGGATTGACACTTGTCAGATCAGACGCATCCATGGTTATCCGTAGATGTGCCGAATTCGACAGTGTGAAGGTGTGGGCAACCTCGCCGGGCCCACCGGTGCCATCGCATTGACATGTCTGATCCGGATCCTGGGCGACGGTTCCCGATTCGCCAGTGTCAGGCGACAGGCCGTGTGCTCCCGCCGTGTAGTCGCCGGTGTAGCCGAAGAGCACGTCGAAGCTTCCCGAGCCGCTGGTCCCCGTGAACGAGAGCTCGCTCGGTGCGTCCAACTGGGCGCCCTTGACTGCGATCGGGCTGTACACGTCGTAGCCGGCATTGCTGCTCCAAGTCAGCGAGCCGAACCGCCACTCACCTACAGGCGCCGACACGTTGGTGATCGTCACCTCGTAGGTCGCCGACTGGCCACGCCGCAGCCTGAAGCTGGAAGGCGAGACCGAGACCGAATAGCCCGGAGGCGCATCCACACTCACGTTGTAGGTGCGGTTGGCGCCCTCTTTGGCCACGCTGGTGACGGTCCGCGTCACCGTCTGCGAGCCTGCCAGGTCGGCTACGGCGATCGACGGGTAGTTGAGGTCGCTGGCATCGGTTGGGATGCCGAGGCCTTCAAGGGCCCCACATGTCCCCGTCGGGTTGGCGAATATCCCGGGGAATACGTCACACAGGAACCCGAAATAGTCGAACAACCCGGCGTCGTACACCAGTCCCGGCTGGAACGCCGATCCCTTCTGGTTGGCGCGACCAGGTCTGACATGACCCGAACCCATGTCAAATGGGTCGGCCGGGCTCACCCGATCGTTGTCCACAACGTCCTGGTGGGCGGTGGTCATCAATGCCGATCGAGCCTCAGCCGCGCTCCAGTCGGGGTTTGCCTGCTTGAGTAAGGCAAACAAGCCGGCCACATGCGGGCTCGACATCGACGTCCCCGCGATGCTGGCAAACAGCTCTCCCTGAACGAATCCGGGATCATCAAAAGGCGAGTAGCCGGCCAGGATCTGCATCCCTGGTGCGGTGATATCAGGCTTGATGATGTCCCCGTAGAAGTTGGGGCCCCGCGACGAGAACCTTGTCGTGGAGGGTGCCGAAGGCCATTCTGACAGCGCCTTGGTGTCCTTGATCTCGGCCGTGGCACCGCTTCCTTCGGAGGCGATGTAGGCCTTGATCTCGAGACCCGGGGTGTTGTCGACGCTCACCGATGGCACAAAGTGGGTGTCGCTGAACAGGTTGTCGTCGTCGGTGTTCTCATACATGACCATGCCGACGCCGCCCGCCTCCAACACCGCCAGGCTCTTGGCGACTCGGGCGATAGCGCCGCGACGACACAGCACGATGGCGCCATCGACCTCGCTCGGGTCGAGAGTTCCCGGGACGCATAGGTCGCCACCGGCATCTGCGGCGTCGACCAATGGGAACACCCCGTCAGTTGCCTGGGTGACAGAAGCGCCCTCGAACTCGGCTCCATTGCCAAGCGCCACGGTTCCAGCAAAGAACCGGGTCTGGGTGTTGGCGCCAACCGAGGTCAGCCATGGAGTCGTGGCCGGGTTACCGACGGTTCCGGGTCCGGGCCCGGCGTTTCCAGCCGATGTCGCCACGAAGACCCCGGCGTCGGCAGCGAACAAGAAGGCGATCTCGTCGGCACCGGGCAGGGCGGCTCCACCACCGATGGAGTAGTTGATGACATCGACGCCGTCCTCCACTGCCTGATCGATTGCTGCCGCCAGGTCTGATGTGAACCCACCCAGGTTGCCCAGGCCCTTGTAGGCAATGATGTGAGCGTCCGGTGCGATACCGGAGATGGGCCCCGCCCCCACCGGCTCGCCGAGGATTTCGGCCGACACCCCGTCGTTACCGGCGGCCGTCGATGCGGTGTGGGTACCGTGCCCGGCATCGTCCCGCGCCGAGTCGAACTCGTCGGGGTCGGCACCGATCAGGGCTCGGTAGGTGTCAAGCATCTGGCGAGCGCCAATCAGCTTGTTGTTGCAAGTGAACGGTGCATCGTCGGCGTTGTGTGCGGTGTTGCCGAACTCACAGTTGGGTCGCACCGAGTCGTCCAGCGTCACCGGTGGAGCCGGGAATCCGGCACCATCAAAGCTAGGGTGCTCGGGCCAGATCCCGGTGTCGATGACACCGACCACCACGCCCTTGCCGGTCACCCCCGTCGCCCAGGCGCCACCGGGAGCGGTGAGGCCTATGAAGCCAGGGCTTGAATCGGTTGTCGGCTGACGCAGCTGATCCGGGAGCACAAAGGCCACTTCCTTCTGCGCCGCCAGCTTCACCGCCTCGGCGTAGGTGACGGTGGCCGCGAACCCGTTGAGGGCGTTGACGTAATCGCTCACCTTCTTGTCGGTGCTGACTCCTGCATCACGCAAGACCTTGTCGTGACTGGCCTTGAGCTGCTGGCCGCGATTCCTGGCCCGCGCCGTGTCGAGGTTGTCCCGACCCTCGGTTACCACCAGAGGGTCGGCCTTCATCACGACGATATAGCTGTTGTACTTGCCCCTCGCCACAGGCGCCGAAGTGCCCAGCTCTGACGCGACATCGTCCTGGGCCGCCGATGGGATGGCCGTTGCCAGCGCAGTCGCCAGCGCCACCAACAGCATTAAGTATCTATGTTTCACGGCACCCTCCTGATGCTCGTCCTCCTCGGGGACAGCTGACAGGCGGGAAGGTTCCCACTCGACAGGTCCTCCACTTCGTCGAACTATACGCGACTCACCAGGGCGCGCGCGCAAAGTGGCGACCCAAAGGATGTTTTCCCCAAGAGCGCGTACGATTACCCCATGAACAATCTCAAGACGGTGGCCCTCCTCGGGTTTCTCAGCGCCCTCGTCGTCCTCGTTGCCGAGTGGAGTGGGTTGGGGCTCGCCATGGGTCTCGGGTTCGCCGCCGTTCTCAACTTCATCATGTATTTCTTCTCCGACAAGCTGGCTCTGGCGGCGAGCCGTGCCAAGCCGGTCGAGGAGCACGAGCTGCCTCACGTCTATTCAACGGTTCGCAGTTTGACGACCCGTATGGGAATGCCCATGCCCAGGATCTACATCATCAACTCTCCCCAGCCCAACGCCTTCGCCACTGGGCGCAGCCCCCGTAAGGCGGCGGTGGCGGTGACCACGGGCATACTCGAGATCCTCGATCACGACGAATTGGAGGGAGTCCTCGGCCACGAGCTTGCCCACGTCGCCAACCGGGACATCCTGATCAGCTCGATCGCCGCCATGTTGGCGGCGGCGCTCTCGATATTTGCCAGGATGGCCTTCTGGTTCGGTGGCGGCAGTCGGGACCGCAACAACCCCATCGCTGGTGTTGTCGCCATCCTCTCGCTGATCCTGGCGCCGATCGCCGCCGTGTTGATTCGACTCGCCATATCCCGCGCCCGCGAGTACCAGGCCGACGAGTCGGGGGCGACGATGACGGGTCGTCCCCTCAAGCTGGCCTCGGCGCTCGAGAAGATCGGCCGTGGCACTGCCCGGATCCCGATGAACGTCAACCCGGCGGTGAGCCAGCTGTTCATCGACAACCCGTTGAAGGCGATTCGGGGGCGGGGTCTGATGACATTGATGTCGACTCATCCCCCCGTGGAGGAGAGGATTCGCCGCCTCTCCGAGATGGCGTCTCGAGGCCCCGTTTCCCGCTGACGGCATTGGGCCTTGTAATGTCGCCCCCGCTATGATTTGGCGCCCGCAGCCGCGTTCTGGAATGGTTGCGGCTGGGTGCGCCGGGATGTCCGAGTGGTGC
>CAZKFU010000045.1:0-256 GCA_964552165.1 uncultured Acidimicrobiaceae bacterium | reverse complement strand
TGGTCAAAGGAAGCAGACTGTAAATCTGCCCGCTCACGCCTACGGAGGTTCAAATCCTTCTCCCGGCACTGATGACAACTCCCGCCCCCTTAGCTCAGTTGGTAGAGCGCTTCCATGGTAAGGAAGAGGCCTTCGGTTCAAATCCGGAAGGGGGCTCAAGGCTACGAGCCCGTTTGGCTCGCAGCAGTTGACAGTTGACAGTGAACAGAAGTCAGCAATGAACTGTGAACCGTGAACTGTGAACTGGCACAACTTG
>CAZKFU010000044.1:0-7580 GCA_964552165.1 uncultured Acidimicrobiaceae bacterium | reverse complement strand
AGCAGGCACGCGAAGGTGCCGAGCGCGCCGAGCGTGAAGGTGACCTGCAACGGGCCGCCGAGTTTCGTTACGGCACGCTCCCGGGTCTGATCTCCTCGCTCGAAGCCAAGCAAGCCGAGTTGGAGAAACTCCACGCCGAGGGACGGATGCTCTCCGAGGAGGTGACGGAAGAGGATGTTGCCGATGTGGTGTCGCGGTGGACCGGGATCCCGGTTGCCAAGTTGATGCAGGGCGAGACCGAACGCCTCATACGGCTGGAAGAGCATCTTCATCGTCGCGTGGTCGGACAGGACCGAGCGGTGTCCGCCGTGGCCAATGCAATCCGCCGCAGTCGCGCCGGGATTTCCGATCCCAATCGCCCTGTCGGCAGCTTCATCTTTCTTGGCCCGACCGGTGTGGGGAAGACCGAGCTGGCCCGGGCGCTGGCCGAGTTCTTATTCGACGACGAGCGGGCAATGGTCCGCATCGACATGTCCGAGTACCAGGAGAAGCACACGGTGAGCCGGCTGATCGGGGCGCCACCCGGCTACGTCGGGTACGAGGAGGGTGGCCAGCTGACGGAGGCGGTTCGCCGTCGTCCCTATGCCGTGGTTCTGCTCGATGAGATAGAAAAGGCTCACCCGGAGACGTTCAATGTCCTTCTTCAGCTGCTCGACGATGGGAGGCTCACCGATGGGCAGGGACGGACCGTGGACTTCACCAACGTGTTGCTGATCATGACCTCGAATCTCGGCTCCGAGCTCATCGACCCGGATCTGCCTCCGGAGACGGTCGAGAGCAGGGTGCTCGACCTGGTGCGTGCCCACTTTCGGCCCGAGTTCCTCAACAGGGTCGACGACCTCATCGTCTTTGATCGGCTCGGCCGGGATGACCTGCGGAGGATCGTGGAGATCCAGCTGGAGACGGTTCGGCGCCGCCTCGCCGAGAGGCGAATCGAGTTGGAGGTCACAGAGGCGGCACTCGACCACCTGGTTGAGCGCGGCTACGACCCCGTGTATGGAGCGAGGCCCCTCAGGCGAGCCATCCAGACCGGTGTTGCCGACGCTCTCGCCACCGCCCTCCTCGAGGGGCGCTTCACCGACGGGGACTCGGTGAAGGTTGGTGTTGAGCAAGGGGAGCTCGCTCTGACCTGAGCGCCCACCAGGTCACCGCAGCAGCGGCGGCAAGGTGCCATACCCCATGACCCTGGAACAGTGCGTCGGGTCGGCAGAGAGGGCCCCGGGTAGCCGACAGGCGCCCCAGGACTGCGGCTGCCCCCAGCAACAGAAGAGGCCCCAGCGAGGCGATCGACCGGTCTTGACGCAGCAGGGCCACCACGGCGACCGCGGCCAGAACCGCCCCCGTAGGGTCACCGGCACCGGGGAGCAGAGCGAAGGTGACACCCAAGCCCACGGGCGCTCGAAGTGAGGAAACGGCCTCCCATTTGGTACCCGACGCTGCCACCACCACCAGGAGCCAGGCAAGGCTCACGTCGTGAGCCCACTCCGATCCAGGTGGCATCGGGCCGTGGAAGAGGAACGAACCCACACCGGTGAGGGTGACCGCCAGCCCCACCAACCGGCGGTCGGGTCGTCTCCACAGGATGAGCCCGCCGGCGACCACGAGCGCGAGCGCAGTCACCGAATTGACCGGCTGGCGGAGGAGTCCTTCGCCTATGGCCTCACAGTCGACGATGGCGCCCATCGCCCACCCAGGGTATCCCCCCGAGTCTGCTCAGGGCAGCGGTGTCCACACCGCCGTCTCAGGATGAAACTGGCTCCAGGCAAACCAGTAGGACTGGTGTGTCACCAGCTCCCCGCCGGGTCCAAGGATGCGGAGCCCGTCCCCATCGAGGACGGCCTCCACCTCGCCGACCGTCACCCGGCGTCCTTGCTCAAGTAACGCCCTCACCGATGCCGCCGGAAAGGCCAATGTCGATCCATCGGGCAGGGTGACCCCGACCACCAGCTCTTGGGCCGGGAGCCTGGGGTCGACCGGGCCGACCGGGAAGATCGGGCCGCCATCATCGCGGCCCCGAAGCGGGTCAGAGGGATAGGAGCGCCCGATGCCGCCATCCTCGGCGATGATGCGGGTCTCAGGGTGCTCCTCCTTCCACGCTCCCCAGGTCGATGCCACGACGGTCACCTGCTCCAGGACCACGCCCGCCTCGCCCAGATCGCCCGACAGCGCGGTGCCGGTGAACGTGTCGAACACCGAGAATGTGTTCAGGTCATACATGACCTTGTTCGACCGTGAGAGAAGCCCCGACGTTCGTAGTACCGGGGGATCGAAACCGGGGGTCACCGAGTCGGTGAGATAGGCCTGCGCCGAGCCGCACAGCGTGCAGTAGGGGATCCCCAGGCGGCGACCGCCGAGGCTGAGGTTGACCATCTCGTGGATCTCCATCTGGTTCCTGGGGAGGGCCAATGCCTCCCCGCCGACGACCAACCCGAAGACGACCCCGCCGTCGGGATACCAGCCACCGTCGGCGGCTTGGGTGGTGGATGGATCGTCCAGTGCGGGAATGCACCCCCCGGGGCACGGATTGGGGTCACCTAGCTCTCGGTCGTCGATGGGGACACCTCCCCAGGTGACGAGCCGCCAGTCGATCGAGGACCCGCCCTCGAAGAAGGGCTCCCATCGCGGCTCCACCTGGGTGTAGAGACGTCGTTTCAACTCGACGTAGCCCGGCCATACGGGGAGATCCCATGCGATCAGATGGTTCATGGCCGCCACGAAGTCGGGCGAGCCCGGAGCATTGGGCGACGCTCCGGTGAGGCGTTCGAACGCCGTCGCCAGCCTTATCGCCGGCTCGCCGGACTGGAGGAACCGCATCAGATCGGCGAGCAGCCAAGCCACTCGGGCGTCCCCGCCCGATGCCACCGCCTGCAGCGCATCCGCCTCGAGCTCCCCGCTCAGCGCCGAGGTCACGAGCCCGGTCAGCTCGTTGGCGATGAGTGGATCAAGCGGACCATCGGGGACCGCCGGCGCCGAGAGGACATCAATGCCCAGAGCGGTCGTCACGACGTCACTACCGGGGCCGGTGCACGCTCCGAGGAGAAGCAGCAATGCCAGGAGAAGGCGGGGCATCCCCCGACCGTATCGACGATTGCCGGCTTCCTGGCCCGGCGCCGGTTAAGAAACCGGAAACTCGATGGTCGTCGGTCGGGCGTAATGTTGCCCACCACATGGATGGTTCGGCGACGGCTCCCGACGCCCGCGTTCTGCTCATCGACAACCACGACTCGTTCACGTACAACATCGTCCAGGCGCTGGCAGCGATGGGGGCCGTCGTCGAAGTTCGCTATCCCGAGGACGTGGACAAGCGAGACGTTCCGCGGCTCGAACCCACGCATCTGGTGATATCACCTGGCCCCGGCCGGCCCGAGGACGTCCCGGCTACGAGGGCCATTGTCGAAGATCTCCTTGGTGCAATCCCCATTCTCGGCATCTGTCTCGGGCATCAGACCCTTGGTGTCGTCTTTGGCGGTGTGGTCGAGCCCGCGCCCCGGTTAGCTCATGGCAAGACCTCGGATGTCGTTCACGACGGGGAGACGATCTATCACGGCCTGAGCAACCCCTTCTCCGCCGGCCGCTACCACTCTCTCACGATCGAGCCGGGGTCGTTGCCAAGCGAGGTCGAGGTGTCGGCCACCACCAGGGAGGGAGACATCATGGGGCTCCGCCACCGCTTACTTGGCGCCGAAGGAGTGCAGTTCCACCCCGAGAGCGTGTTGACCCCGGAGGGAGATCGGCTGCTACGAAATTTCCTTCGCGGATGATCCCCCACCATGGTCGGCGAACCCGACTGCGACGAAGGGGAGAAAGGGCGCGACCGCCACCGCGATGGGGGGGACGGTGAGCAGGAGCGCCATCAGGACCCCGAGGGCCATGGCCACGCCCCAAAGGCGACGCCTCATAGTGGGGGCCGCAGGACGAAGGGCGACCGCTCCGCCGACACCGAACCCGGCGACGACTCCAACGAACGGGTTGACGCCGATCGAGAAGGCCACCCCGGCAAGCAGGAACAGACCCATCGCCTTCAGCACCGCCGATGGGGCGGAGGGGTGTTTGGAGACGAAGGCGAGGATGACGAAGAGGAATGGCACCGAAGCCATCCCCAGGATGAGCGCCCCCTCCCACGCCTGAGCATCCTCCGACATCGCCGCCACCAACCCGAAGAGGATGCCACCATAGGAGAAGGTGCCGGCGCCGGTGGCCAGTGCGATTGCCCACCACTTGCGCCGGACCAGGGAAGCCTTCTCCTCGGGGGAGAGGACCGGGTCGGTCATCGCATCTTCAATGGCGGGCGCCGGGGCGATCTTCCCCCACTGCCCTCCTGACCTCCCCCCTTACCGTTTTCGCTCAGGAACCGGTGCGGATCCGGCGCAATCCATGCGCCAGAACGGGGCGTCACCCCTTGACGCCGCCGGCGGTGAGACCACGCACGAAGAAGCGCTGCAGCGAGAAGAACACGACCAAGGGCAGGATCATCGAAACGAAGGCGCCTGCGGTGAGGAGGAACCAGGCCTCTCCTCGCGACCCGCTCAACTCGCGCAGCGCCATCGTGATCACTCTGTTCCCCGGCTCTCCACCTAGGAAGACCAAGGCCACCAGTAGGTCGTTCCACACCCAGAGGAACTGGAATATGGCGAAGCTGGCAAGAACCGGAACCGAGAGCGGCATCACCAAGCGCCAGAAGATGGTGAAGTGATCGGCGCCGTCGACCTTGGCCGACTCGATGATCGAGGATGGCAACGACCCCATATAGTTTCGGAGCAGGTAGATGGCCAGCGGCAACCCGAACCCCGTGTGGGCCAGCCAGACGGCGAGGAAGGTCCCACCGATGCCAATTCCGTTGTAGAGCCGGAATATTGGGATCAGAGCCATCTGGAGTGGCACCACCAGGAGACCGACCACGGCTACGAACGCCCACTGCCGGCCCCGGAAGTCCATCCAGGCGAAGGCATAGGCGGCAAAGGCGGCGATGGTTATGGGGATCACCGTCGCCGGGATCGTCACCGCCAGGCTGTTGAGGAAGGCGGTTCCGAACCCAGCTCGCGACAGCACCTCTCCATAGTTCTCGAGGGTCAGCTGGTCGGCGCCGAACATGTCTCCGAAGAATGTCCACCAGCCACTGGTGTTGATTGCCTGCTCGGGGCGGAATGAGGTGATGAGGAGACCCAGTGACGGGATCAGCCACAGCACGCAGATGACGAGGACGCCCAGCTTGATCGGCCAGCGCGAGAAGAGCCTGCTGAAGAAGCCGGGCGGAGGGGCCGTGACCGCAGCGTCGGCGGCGAGAGGGGATGGCGCGGTGGTGGCCGTCATCGCATTGCCTCCTGGGCTCGGAACCGGCGGACGTTGATGATCATCACCGGGACCACGGCGATGAAGAGGATCACGGCCAGGGCGGCGCCCTGACCGGAATTACGGAAGGTGAAGAACTCGGTGATCATCCGCTCCGCCACGACCGAGGTCCCGAAGTTGCCCCCCGTCATCACGAAGACGATGTCGAACACCTTCCAAACAGTGATGACGATGGTGGTCAGGACGACGACGACGGTGGACGCGATCGAGGGGAATACCACACGCCAGAAGACCTGCCATTCGGCTGCCCCGTCGATGCGCGCTGCCTCGAGGATGTCGTCGGGGACCGACTTGATGGCGGCGGAGAGGATCACCATGGCGAACCCGGTCTGCAGCCAGATGAGCACCACCATCAGGAGGACGTTGTTCCAGGGCTCGCTGAGCAGCCAGTTGACAGGCTCGTTGCCCAGACCGGTCATGATCCCGTTGAGAAGCCCTATCTGCTCGCCAAATCCGGGTGGTCGGAAGCTGTAGACAAAACGCCACACGATGCTGGCGCCCACGAATGAGACGGCCATGGGAAGGAAGATCACCGACTTGGCGGCATTCTCGGCGCGCCGCCCCAGCTTGTCGGCCAGCGTGGCGAAGGCGAGCCCCACGCCTACCGCCACCAGCGGCACCACGATCACCCAGGCGATGCTGTTGCGGATCGAGACCAGGGTCTCTGAGTTGGTGAAGATGGCGACGAAGTTGTCGAAACCGACAAAGCTCTCTGAGGTGCGGTCTTGGAAGGCGAGCAGCGTGGTGCTGACGGCCGGGTAGACCAGAAAGATGGAGAGGATGACCAGCGCCGGGCCCACGAAGACGAACGGCCTGACCCCCGCCTGGATCCGCTCCGGAAACAGGTTGAGCAGCCTGTCCATGCCAAGGAAGAGGGCCCAGACACCGACCACACCGACGATGACCGCCACCACCACGATCAGGACCCGGTTGGCGTCGGCGTCGCGGAGGAAATTGAAGGTCACCGTGAGGGCAAAAAAGGCCAGTGCCGGTACCACCAAGGCGGCAGCGATTCGGAGGAGCTGGACAGTCACCCCCCGGGCGGGTGCTACGTCCTCGGTGAGGGGGCGCTGCCTCTCTTCGGGCTCCTCGGTGAGAAGCGGCGGGGTCGCCGTCATTGCATCACCTTTCTCTCAACAACGCTGCGGGGGGCGACAAAATCCTTGTCGCCCCCCGTAACTCAACTCAGCTGCTCGGCCACGCTGCTTCCATGTCCCCGGTGACTTCCTCGGCCGAGGCTCCCCGGCTGAAGTCGACCCGGGAAGAAGGTCCCGAACCCCACTTCGGTGGGCATGACGTCCGAGGCGTCGTAGACGTAGATGTCGGCGTCGAGGGCGGCCTGCAACCGCTGTGCCAGGTCCTTCTTGAGGTCGGTCTCATAGCAATCAATCGAGACGTTCTTGTTGGCGAACAGTCTCTCGAACCCAGCTACGCCATGTCCGCCGTGCTGGCTGGCGGTGCCACCACTGGCGGAGGCTCCGACACAGCTCCATTCGGGGCTGATCCAGTCCTTGACCGCCTGGACGACCTGGGGTGTGTCATCGAAGACGATGATGGTGTCCCCACTGCCCAGAGCGGCCTGGTTGCCGTTGATCGAGGGGAAGGGGAAGAAGGTGACGATGTCGGTTCCGCCCTCGGGGAAGAACCCGGTGACAAAGTCGGCCTGCTTGTGCATCAGACATCCCGGCGGGTCGTTGAACAGCGGGTTGGCTGCCTCTTGGAAGGTGATGGCCCCTACCCCGTCGGCGCCGCCGAGCACGAAGCCCTCACCGTGGAGAATCTCACCGAACGTCTCGAAGGACTCGACGATCTCCGGGGCGTTTGACGGGATCCCGTGTGTCATCCACTGGGCGTACACCTCCGGCCCGTGCTGGCGGGCCACGATGTCCTCGACGAAGTCGGTTCCGGGCCACCCGGTGGCGGCGTCGGACCCCCATCCAAAGCACCATGGGGTCATCCCGTCGGCGACGATTTGGGCGCTGAGTGCGACCAGATCGTCGTAGGTCTCGGGGATCTCGTACCCCTGATCTGCGAACGTTGGCTGGTGGTACCAGATCAGGCTCTTGAAGCCGGCGAACCATGGAATCCCATAGTGCTTGCCGTCGTCGCACAGACCGAGGTCCATGGAGAACTTCCCAGCGTCTGCTTCGAGCTGGCCGATATCAAAGCCCATGTCCTCGAGAGCGACGAGGTGTCCCGCGCCGGCCAGCTCACATACCTGGGCTGGCTGG
>CAZKFU010000043.1:0-7849 GCA_964552165.1 uncultured Acidimicrobiaceae bacterium | reverse complement strand
GTGGTGGTCGACTCGGCAGTGATGCTGGTTTCAACTGAGGTTGACCCGTTGCAAGCGGCGAGGGCGATGGCTGCTGCGAGAACAGGAACAACGCGACCCATGGGTGCCCCACGCTATCGCCGTTTGCGGGAAGCTCGAACACCGTAGCCTGGGCTGATGCGTTGGATCCGGCGCGCCTTCATCTCGCTACTGGTGTTGGCAGTAGCGCTGGCCGCGTTCGGCCTCTATCTCGCCCGGCGGTCTTTCCCCGTGATCGATGGGACAATCACCCTGGCCGGCATCGAGTCACCGGTCGAGATCGTCAGGGACTCGGCCGGAGTACCGCACATCTTCGCCGAGAGTACCGACGACCTCTTCTTCGCTCAAGGGTATGTCCACGCTTCAGATCGGTTCTGGCAGATGGACTTCTGGCGTCACATCGGCTCGGCCCGCCTCTCAGAGCTGTTCGGGACCAGCCAGCTCGAGACCGACACCTTCTTGAGAGCCCTCGGCTTCGAGGCCATCGCCGCGGCCGAGTACGCGGCTATGAGTGCGGACATGAGATCGATACTCGACTCCTACGCCAGGGGGGTGAACGCCTATCTCGCCGACCACACCGGAAGCAGGCTCAGCTTCGAGTACGTGATCCTCGGACTGCAGAACTCGGCTTACGAGCCGGAGCCGTGGCATCCCGTCCACACCCTGACGTGGGCAAAAGTCATGGCGTGGGATCTGAGATCGAACCTCGATGAGGAGATCGATCGGGCAATGCTGGCGGGGCTGCTGGCGACTGAGAAGGTGGAAAGCCTCTACCCCCCGTACCCGAACCGGCACCCCCTCATCGTGGCCGAAGAGGCGGCGGCACCGGAGACGTCCGTGCGGGAAGGACTCGTCGCCGAGCTGGCGACGACGCTGGCCCGATTGCAACGGAGGGTAGAGGCCATCGAAACGCCCGTGGGGAACAGGGTCGAGGACATAGGATCCAACAACTGGGTGGTCTCCGGATCGCGAGCACAGTCGGGCTTACCGCTCCTGGCCAACGACCCCCACCTCGGGATCCAAATGCCGTCGATCTGGTACCAGGCGGCGCTTCATTGCGAGTCCTGCGATTACCACGTCGCCGGGTTCACTTTTCCCGGAGCACCTGGCGTGGTCATCGGACACAACCAGCACATCGCCTGGGGGTTGACCACTCTCGGCCCTGACACCATGGATCTCTACGTCGAGCGGGTCAACCCTGAGAACCGATTCCAGTACGAGATCGATGGGGAATGGGTGAACATGGAGGTGCGCACCGAGACCATCTCCGTGGCCGGCACTGACCCGGTCGAGATCGAGATTCGCTCCACCCGGCATGGCCCGATCATCTCCGACTCGTTTGGCGCCGTCGAAGACTTCGCCGACAGCGGTGTCGAGCTCCCGGAGCAGTTCGTGATCGCCTTGCAGTGGCGGGCACTGCAGCCGTCCACGCTGTTCGAATCGCTGATGGGGATCAATCGTGCCGCCAACTACACCGAGTTTCGCGAAGCAGCATCGGAGTTCGACATCGCAGCCCAAAATCTCGTATACGCCGATGTTGAAGGAAACATCGCCTACCAGGCCACCGGCGCCATTCCCATCAGAGCGACCGGTGACGGGCGCTACCCGGTGCCCGGGTGGACCTCGGAGCACGAATGGATCGGATTCATCCCCTTCGATGACCTGCCACGGGCACTCAACCCCGAGAGCGGCATCATCGTCACCGCCAATCAGCCTCCGGCCGGCTCCTCCTATCCCGGCTTCATCGGCGCCGACCACTCCTATGGCTACCGCGCCGCCCGCATCACCGAGCTCCTCGAGCTGACCAATCGCCACTCGGTGGAGTCGATGGCTGCCATACAAACCGACAATCGGGACGGAGGGGCACCCGATGTGGTCCCGTCGCTGCTGGCTGTGGAGACCGGGGACGCCAACGTGGCCTTCCTCCAGGAACAGCTCGACCGATGGTCGCGCGGCAGCGGCGCCTACCAGATGAGCCCGGAAAGCACTGGGGCGGCCGTTTACGCCGCGGTGTGGAGAAACCTCTTGTCTCGGCTCTTCGATGAGCTACCCGAGGAGCAGGCACCTGCCGGCGGGTCGCGTTGGTTCGAAGTGGTTCGGATTCTTCTCGAAGACGCCGAGAACGAGTGGTGGGATCTCACCGCCACCATCGAGGTCGAGACCCGCGACATGGTCATCGCCACCGCCCTCACCGACGCCTACGCTGAGCTGCGCCAAGCCCTGGGCCCCGATCACTCCCGTTGGGAGTGGGGGCGGCTCCACACCGCCGAGTTCGCCAACCAGAGCTTTGGACGCTCGGGCATCGGCCCCATCGAGTGGATGTTCAACCGGACCGCCCCGTCCCGGGTTGGGGGAGGAAGCGCCATCGTCAATGCCACCGGGTGGCTGGCTCACGAGGGTTACCAAGTCGATTTCCTACCCTCGATGCGGATGGTCGTCGACCTCTCCGACTTCGACTCATCGATCGCGATCCACACCACCGGTCAATCGGGCCACACCTACCACCGTCATTACGACGACTACATCGAGATGTGGACCGACGGCCAGTCGCATCCGATGCTGTGGTCCCGCCAGGCCGTTCTTGGTGATGCCGCCGGCATCCTCGTCCTCGAACCGGCGGCGGGGAGTTAGGACTTCACGCGTCGAGGAACGCGGCGAGCTCGGCGGCGAGCGGCTCGGCGTGTGTCCACGGCACCTCGTGATGGGCGCCAACCATCTCCACCAGCCGGGCACCGGGGATCAACGAAGCCATCTGGTATTGCCACGGCGGAGGGACCAGCTGGTCGGCTGTGGGGACGACGACGAGGACCGGGAGCTCAAGCTTGGGCAGGTAGGGACGCGAGTCGAACCGGAGCAAGGCGAGAGTCGCCTCAGCCCCGGCGTCGGGATCACGGCGGTGGGTCTGCTCCCACAACCAGCGGGCATGCCTGTCCTCCACGGCGTTCACCGCCCGCAGATATCCACCGCGCACCTCGGGGGTGCCCAAACCGGTGAGCCTCTCCCAAGCGCGAGCCGCGTACACGCCGGCCTGCCGGCCAATCCGATGCCACCGAGGGTGATGGCTCATGGTGGCGATGAGCGCGAGCCGGCGGACCTGCCCCGGTCGACGCACCGCCAGGGATTGGGCGATGACGCCACCCATCGAATAGCCGACGACTGCCACCGGGCCCACCCCCAATTGGTCGATGACGGCGGCCAGGTCATCGGCGACCTCCTCCACGTCGAATCGATCCCGGGAGAGCGCGCTGAGCCCGTGTCCCCGGAGGTCAACCATCAGCAGCCGCCTATCGGCGATGAGAAGAGGGCCCACCCGGTACCACTCCTCGAGAGACGACCCGGCCAGGCCGTGGACCAGCAAGACAGGATCGTTTCCCAAGTCACCGGCCTCCCGGACCATGAACTCCCGGTCCCCGACGAAGACCGTCCGACCGGGAACGCGCCATGGGTGCTCCTGTCCCGGTGGGAACCTGGGTCGCGGCGGCGGGCCCAATAGTCGCCACCCCAACAGCCCCCAGAACCCTGCCCGAATCAATCGCTTCATCCTCTTCTACTTAGGTCTAGCCGCAGTCCCAAACTACCCTCGCCTGCCGATGTCTCAGCAACCGACCTTTCTCACCCCCGAGGCCCACGCCCGGCTCGTCGCCGAGTTGGAGGACCTCAAGACGGAGGGCAGAGCCGAGATCGAGGCCCGGATCGCAGAGGCGCGCACCCACGGCGACGTGAGGGAGAACGCCGACTATGACACCGCCAAGAACGACCAGGGATTGATGGAGGCGCGGATTCGGCAGTTGGAGCACTTGCTCCACTACGCCGAGATCGGCGAGGTCGAGGACACCGGACTGGTAGAGGTGGGAACCGTGGTCACCGTCATCGACTCGGATGGTGACGAGTTGGACTACTTCGTTGCGCCCCAGGAGAACAAGGTCGCCGGGATGATCCTGGCTTCACCAACCAGCCCCGTCGGAAGCGCCCTGCTCGGGGCCGCGGTGGGCGATGAGGTCTCCTATGAGGCGCCCGGGGGAACATTCACCTTGTTGGTGAAGGCACTCCGGCCCTATACCGGCTAGAGCCGCCCTCCGACGATCAACGATGGCGTCGAACCCCGGGGGTAGCTTGGTTCCACGGTGAAGATTCGACTGCTCAAACCACGACAGCTGGCGCGGCTCTTGCGCGCCGCGGCCCGCGTCGACCGAGAGCAGGTCGAGGAGTACCTCGACTCCCGGCGAGAAGAATGGGAGGCGCTTGCCGCCGAGGCTCCCGGTGACGCCGCCGACATCATCGAAGAGCTCAGTGAGGAGGCGGCCGCCGAGCTTCTCTCGGATCTCGACCCCGATGAGGCTGCAGAGGTCATCAGGGAGATCGCCCCCGAGCTCGCTGCCGAGCTCGTCGAGGACCTTCCGGTTGCAGACCTGGCGGCGGTGATCGAACAGATGAGCCCGGAGGATGCGGCGGACCTCCTGGGAGAGCTCGACGACGAAGTCGTCAGCGACATCCTGTTGTTGATCGACGAGAAGGCCGCAGTCGAGGTGCGCAGCCTGCTGACCTACCCGCCTGACTCGGCGGGTGGCCTCATGACCACCGACATCGCAGCCCTCCCACTGGGATTGACCACGGGGGAGGCAATCGAGCGGATCCGTCAGCTCCACGACGAGTTCGAAGACCTCTCCTATGTGTACGTGGTCGACGACGACGAGACCCTCCGTGGTGTGGTCAGCTTCCGCGACCTGGTGTTTCGTCGGCCCGGCAACGCGCTCGCCGACGTCATGGTTACCGACCCGCTCTCGGTGACCGCCTTCGCCGACCGCGAGCTTGTCGCCGACATCTGCCAGCGCTACCACATCATGGGCGTCCCCGTCACCGACGACTCGGGTCGCCTGTTGGGCATGGTCACGATGGACGCCGTCCTCGAAGCGGTCCAAGACGAGGCATCGGAAGACTTCGCGGCAGCCGTCGGCGCCGGCGCCGAGGAGACGGTGTACACCAACATCGGCCGCTCGGTCCGCGCTCGTTCCCCGTGGTTGTTGCTCAACCTGAGCCTGGCGCTGGTAGTGGCCTTCGTCGTGGAGCTGTTCACCGGTGTCATCTCGAGGGCCCCGGTGTTGGCCGCCCTGATGCCGGTGGTTGCCACATTGGGTGGCAACAGTGGACAACAGAGCCTTGCCGTCGTCATCCGCTCCCTGGCCACCGACGACGTCCCGGGCTCACAGGTGGCCTCGGTCCTCAATCGTCAGGCCCGCATTGGTGTGCTCAACGGGCTGATCCTGGCCACCATCGCCATGGTCCTCGCCACCGGCCTCATCGAGTCGGGGGTATTCGAGTCGAGCGCCCCCACTTGGCGGATCAGCGTCGCCGTGGGCATCGCCGTGATCGTCAACCTCACCATCGCCTCGCTTGCCGGAACGGCGATTCCCCTGGTCCTGCGGCGTTTCGGTCAAGACCCGGCGCTGGCGTCGACCATCTTTCTCACCCTGATCACCGACTCGGTCGGCTTTGGTGGATTCCTCTTGACGGCAAACGCCCTTATCAGCTCCCAATGACCTGGTCGCCCAGGTGGGAGAACGGTCCCTGAAACCTTATGACCGAACGGTCGATCAGGCTCACCAGATGATGATCGGCGAGCAGTTGGACATCGGCCTCTGATCGCTCAGACTCGACCTTCAACGCAGCCTCCAGAGCATCGGGGTCGTCGAAGATCTCGAGACCGGCGAACTCCTCGTCGCTCTCGAGCAGCCTATGGACGAAGTTCTCCAAGTCGACGTCGGTGTATCCCCCGACCGGTATCAGGATGTAGAGGACCTCCCCGGAAACGCTGTTCTGGGAGAACATCACCGTGTAGTCGGACACCGGCTCTCCCACCAAGGTGGTCGTCGATCCCGGCTCGGTGGTTGCCGTGGCAGTCGACGTGGTGGTCTGCGCCCCCACCAGAGAAGAGGTGGTGGTGAGCTCGGCCACACCGTCATCACATGCGGTGAGCGACAGGGCGAGCACTGCCAGCACCAGCAACGATCTCAGCGATCTCATGTCACCATCACGCCTCACCCAACGATTCCACACGACTTTGAGTTCCCACACTGTCCGATTGTGTAGGCTCCACCGGCTATGGGGGGCAGATTAACGGCCGCCATCACCGCATTGGCGCTGGTGATAGCAGCACTCGGGGCCGACGTAGGCTCGGCCGCCGGGTCGATGATGTGCGCCCCGACGACGATCGCCGATCTCGTCCCCCAAAAGCCGGCCACGACCTCGCCGCCTCCACCCGAGAGCGCAACGACGACGGCGCCCAATGAGACTCCCACCACCCTCGCCGAAGAGCCCACATCGACGACGCTGCCCAATGAGACTCCCACCACCCTGGCCGAAGAGCCCACAACGACTACCCAGCCCGAGGGGGAGACGACCACGACCGAAGCCGGGCCCACACCAACGACCGAGCCCGAGGCCACACCGACAACGGAGACCACCGCGACCACGGCACCGGCACCTTCACCCACGACCACCACTCCACCCACTACCGAGCCGCCTGCGCTGACCACCGATGAGCCGTGCATCCCGTTCGTATATGAGATGTTGTGGCCCGTGCTCTCGGGCGGCCGCGGCATCTCGCCTTTTGGGGCACCACGCGACGGGGGAAGCCGCCACCACTTGGGCTACGACATCATCGCTCCCAAGATGTCGCCCGTCGTAGCTGTCGCCGACGGCGAGATCATCCACAGCCGCGACGACGTGGGGACCGAGGACTGCTGCCTGCTTGGTCTCCGTCATGACGATGGCTGGTCCTCGTGGTACATCCATCTCAACAACGACGTCTTCGGCACCGATGATGGGCAAGGATGGGGGATCAGGCCAGGGATCGAAGTCGGGAGCCGCATCATCGCCGGAGAGGTGATCGGCTGGGTCGGTGACTCCGGCAACGCAGAGGGGACGGTGCCACATCTCCATTTCGAGTTGAGGCAGCCCGACGGGACGCCGATCGATCCCGCCGCCAGCCTCGACGCCGCCCGGCTCCAGCAGCAGCCCGCGCTCCCCGATGGAAACCCCGAGTTCGCTGGCGCCTACTTCGATGGCGGAATCACTTCCGAAATGCTCAGCCTCTTGGCCAGTCTGGGCTGGCACTCGGCGTGTGACGACTACGGGGCTCGATTCTGCCCCGACGACCCGGCCACCCCCGGCGATGCCTCGGCGTGGTTGGGAGAGGCGGTTGGCGAGCAGATCCCGGAGGTACTCGGCACCCGGATAGAGTCGCCACTCGCCCCTATCGCCGGCCCTCAGGATTGCCTCATCGACGGGTGCCCCGCGACCGGCATCACCAAAGGCGACCTGATCCGCTTGGTGATGTGGAGGCAGATCCATGCCGAGGACGCCGCCAACGGAGTGCAGGACAACGAGGTCGCCGGGAGCATCGCGGACACCAGCGGAATCCCCCTCGCCTCCGATCACCCCAATCTCCTCGACTTGCAGTCCGCGATCGAGCTCGCTCGCTGGGGAGGTGTCCTCAGCATCTGCGACTGGAGCCCGGACGTGAGCACAACGCTTGGCCGTGGCAGCGCCATGGAGTTCCTGGCCATGCTCAATGGGCTGATCCCCTCTTACCCGTGCCAGGGCGAGCCCACGGTGGCAGGCTCCCCCGACACCGGCCCGATTCAGGACTCCTCGTAGCGGTTGGTGATCGGGAGGCGCCGGTCTTTTCCGAAGGCCTTGGTGGTGACCTTGACTCCTGGCGCCGACTGTCGCCGCTTGTACTCGTTGCGGTCGACCATCTCCGTCACTCCGAGCACGATCGCCCTGTCGAAGCCGTCGGCCACGATCGCATCGACGCCCATGTCCCTCTCGA